>NZ_JBEXUS010000030.1:0-80810 GCF_040614455.1 Nocardia sp. NPDC005978 | reverse complement strand
GCCTTACCGCCCATGACGGCTACGCCGCATATCTCGGCGCCGACACATCGCAGACAGCAATCACACCGGAACCTCCCGGTCAGCCCACCCCGGCCCGGACGACGGATGCTTCGGTAGTGCGGCGCGACCACGGGAGCCCTCTTCACCACCTCGGACCCACCGACATCACCCTCACGCAGCGCACCGACATCGGAGCGCCCTCGCCACTCCTCACGCCGGAACTGCTCACCGGAATCGTCGCCAGACCCACAAGACTTCGCTCCCGCCGAGGTGTCCGCGGAGTGTTGAACAGGGCGGGTTTCCGGTTTCCGGTGTCACCCGCCGAGCAGCATGTCGAGCAACGACGTGAACGCATCCGCCGCGCCCTGCCCCGCATTTACCGCGTCGCCGTCATCAGCGTCAAAGGCGGTGTCGGGCGCACTGTTACCACCGCTGCCCTCGGATCCACGTTCGCGCGGCTACGCCCGGACCGAGTAGTCGCCATCGACGCGAGCCCTTACTTCGGCGATCTCGCCACCCGCACGCGCCGCCATCCCTACGGGCTGACACTGCGCGATCTCGCGCATGCCCTCGATACCGACGTGTTCTCCACAGTGCAGGCGTACCTGTCCACCACTACCGCGGATCTCGCCGTCGCTGCGGCTCCCTGGAGCAATGAGACCATTCATGCGCTATCCGCTGCCGAATACGCGGCCGCAACCGACATCCTGCGCAGGCATTTCAGCCTCATGCTGATCGATTGCCACACCGGCATCCTGGAACCGGTCACCTCCACCGTGCTGCACGACAGCGACGCGGCGGTGATCGTCACAC
Source organism: Nocardia sp. NPDC005978 (assembly GCF_040614455.1). NCBI lineage: Bacteria > Bacillati > Actinomycetota > Actinomycetes > Mycobacteriales > Nocardiaceae > Nocardia > Nocardia sp. NPDC005978. Next base: position 79,997 of record NZ_JBEXUS010000030.1, on the reverse strand, counting down.
CCGCGACCATCAGCGGACTCACCGGCGCGGCCGCCACCCTCAACTGGCTCGGTTCTCACGGCTTCGCCCGTCTGGTCCATCGAGCGACTGTGGCGATCACCCATCAGCATCCTGGAAAACCCGCAGTCGACGGTGCAGCCATCGCCGGCCTCTTCGCGAATATCAACAGGCCCACCTGCGCGCTGCCCTACGACCCACACCTGGCCGAAGGAGGCGAAGTGGACCTGCGGTTGCTACACGACCGCACACGTACCGCGCTCGAGGAACTCGCCGCCGCACTCGCTGACGACTTCCCCGGCCTGACGCTGACCGGGCCACCCCAACCCGAGCTCGAGCGGAGCCGTAGATGAACGCCACCTCCGCCGCCTCCCACGAGGGGACCGCAGATCACAACGCCGACGAGAACGCCGAAGTCGAATGCGTGCGCGTGGCCGTGCTCGTAGCCCGGTACCAGGTCGATGTCGTCCTGCCGACCGCCTTCACGATCGAAACGTTCATCGACGACCTGCTCGCCGTGCTGCGCGGCGCCATCAATGATGACACCGTGGAATTCGCAGCCGCACAGGGCCATTGGACGCTCGCCAGGCCGGGCGATCATCCCATGCCCCGCTGGCGCTGCCTCGCCGATCACGACATCGCGGATGGCGCGGTCCTACTGCTCGCCAGGGTCGAATCCGCCGAAGTGTTCACACCCGTCGTCGAGGACATCACCGATGCTCTCGCCGTCATCAACGACCGTGAGTTCGCCGAATTCGACCCGCCCACAGCGGCAATCGTCGGCCTGATCGCGTTGAGCGTGGGAGCACTGACCGTCGCCGCGCTGCTCACCTGGTCCTGGACGCTCTCCGGCTCGATCCTGACCTGTGCGGTGCCGGCGCTGCTGCTGGGATCCACGAGTTGGGTCGCGGCGATCACCGCACGCCGGCGCTTCGGTTCGGTCTCCACCTGCGTCGGACTGCTCATCCCGGCAGTGTCATTGCTGTTCGTCGGTGCCGCGATGCTCGTCCCCAATCCCTACATCCAACCTGGACCCTTCAACGCCGCCAACGTCGCCGCGGGCTCGATCATCGCTGTGCTGGCAGCTACCGCCGCCAGCCGCCTGACCGCGGTAGCGACCGCTTTTCTCACCGCTGTGGTCACAGTCACCGGCTGCGGCACAGTCGTGTGCTTTCTGCTGGCCCTGACAGCAATCCCTCTACCGCGCGTGCTGGGCGGCGTAGTGCTGGCGGGCCTGATTCTGCTGACGATCGCGCCTCGTCTGGCGATGGTCCTCGCCCGTATCCGCCCTCCCGACCTGCCCGACCCCGGCAGCGAAATCTCCCCTGCGACACTCGAAGACCTCTTCGACGCCGAAACCACGCGCCGCGACGTCTCCGACGAAGACTATGTCGATCCAGGCGAACGCGACCCCGACGACGCGGCGACCGACTTCGAAAGCCGAGCCCGCGTCGCGGTAACCAGTCTTCGTGGGTTGATCGCAGCTATCACCACGATCCTCGTCGGCGGGGCGCTCGGCTCAGCGCTGTTGAGCCGCACCGGAAATCGCGAAATCGTGTTGGCAGTCGCGATCGCGGGCGTCCTCGCGATGCGCTCACGCTGGTATCCCGACCGCATCCAAGCTATCGCGTTGTTGAGCGGCGCCACGGCCATCGCGGTCGGCCTGGCCGCGATCCTTGTGAGCTCGTACCCTAGCCCCGTTGCCCGCGCGGTCGTCCTCGTCGTGCTGACCGGCACAGCGGTAGGAGCTACATTGGCGACTTTCCGCCTGCCGGGCAGACGCCTTTCGCCCGTCACCCGCCGCATCATCGATCTCATCGAATACGCGTTGATCGTCCTGGTCCCGGTATTGGCCTGTTGGATCATGGGCGTTTACACCGCGATGCGGAGCCTGTGATGGTCCCATACGTCCGTTCGGTTACGGCACTGGTCGCGGTCGTACTCATGGTCGCGCTGACGCCCGCGGCATTGGCCATCGCGCCCCCCGAAGTGCTTCCCGGGCCCGCCCCCGCCGATGCTCCAGGCCCGGAGTTCGCGATGAAGCAGGACAAAGCCTGCCTGGCCGCGGGCGTCCTGGCCGACAGTGATCTGACCAGGGTCCCGCCACCGGAGACGACTCTGGATCTGCGCGCGGCACGGGCGCTGAGCCGCGGTCGCGGCATTACCGTCGCCATCCTCGACACCGGAGTGACGCCCCATCTGCGCCTGCCCAACCTCATCGGAGGCGGCGACTTCGTGCTGAACGCCGGTGATGGACTGTTCGACTGCGACGCCCACGGAACACTCATCGCGGGAATAATCGGCGCGGCGTCCGACCCTGCCGATGCCTTCCAAGGGGTGGCCCCGGACGCGCAGTTGCTTTCGATCCGCGTCCGCTCGAATGCGTTCACCGCCGAAAATCCCACCTCCTACGACCCGGCCGAACAAGTCGCAGTGCAGATTCGCGCCCTGGCACGCGCGATCACGCGCGCCGCCAACCAAGGCGCCGGCGTCATCGTCGTACCGAACTCCATCTGCGTCCCCGTGATCTTGGGCATCGACCAAGCCATGCTGTCCGCGGCGGTGGGGTATGCCACCATCGAGCGGGGGGCGCTGATCGTCGCCGGAGCCGGCTCTGCCAAAGGTGGTGAGTGCGCGCAGAATCCAGGACCGGATCCCGCCCACCCCGGCGATGTTCGCAATTGGCGTGGCGTTCAGACAATCTCCACACCGAGCTGGTTCGGCCCCACCGTGCTTTCGGTCGCAGCCACCACCGCCTCTGGAACTCCGCTGACGGATTCGCTTGCCGGCCCGTGGATTTCGATCGCCGCACCCGGGGTGGGCATCGAATCGCTCGGCCCCGGTGGCGGTGGTTTGATCAACGGCGTGGGCGCTCCCGGTGCCTACACCGCCGTCGGCGGAACATCGTTCGCCACCGCGTACGTAGCAGGCGTAGCGGCGCTGCTGCGGTCGCGGTTTCCCTCCGAGGCACCTGCCCAGATCATCGCCCGCCTCCGCGGGACCGCCCACGCTCCCGCACGTGGAATGGACAATGCGGTGGGCGCGGGTATGATCGACCCGCTGGCGGCGCTCAGCCCCCGCAACCCTCCCGCAGATTCGGAATCGCTGTTCCGGAGCACGCTATTGACCATGCCCAGCCCCGGACCTACGCGCGACGACCGTCCCACGCATGTCGCGTTCGCGATCTTTCTCCTCGCGACGCTCACCGCATCGGCGGCGACAGCGACGACGATCCTGTTGCGGAGAGACTCGTGAGTGCGCCCGTCGCCTCTCTCGCCGGGCCCGAGGGGACCCCGCTGACCGTCGTCCTCCTCGGGGGCAGCGCCGCGGTGACCACTCTGGTCAACCACGTTTCATGGGGGTTGACCGCCGCGACCGTCGTGGTCCTGGTGGTCGTGGTGACAGTTCGCGTGAGAGGACGCACCACAGCTCGATGGTGCTGGAGCACAGTCGAATTCGGGGTGCGACGGGGGCGCCGTGCGCACGAACGCCGAGCCGCCGTCAGTGCCCGGGATATCACCGTCCCCGCTGGGACCTGCGGAGTCATTCGATCCGGCACCGTCCTGGTATCGATGATCCAGCTGTCACCGAACCTCGATCTTCCCACCGTGATCAGCGAGCGCTCGATCTATACCGAAGCCACAATCCGCGCGGACACCCTGTCCGAATACTGTGCTCAATACGGGTTGAAGGTCGATATCGACCTTGTCACCACCGGCCGACGTATTCGGCAGGTGGGTTCCTACGGTGATCTCTACGATCAGCTCATCGGCGCGCGACCTGTTGTCGGACAGCGACTCGCATGGCTGATCGTGCGCCTGGATTTGCACGACAACCTTCACCATCTGCGGCGCCGCGGCCCCGTTGCGGTCGCCGCACCGCGAGCTCTGGCCGTCGCAGCGCATCGCGTAGCGGCTCGGCTTCGTGCACGCGGGATCGACGCGCACCCGTTGCCCGCCGAAGAGATCGACCACGCGCGCGACCTACTGTGCGAAGGCATCGATCCGGATCGACTTCACGAGCGCTGGGGCAGGCTCGATTGCGCCACCACGGGCCGCTCGGTTCGCGTCTACACAGGTCACCGCACCCACGAGCCCCTCGACCTGGATAGCTGCTGGTCACACGGCAACGGATTCACCACCGTCGTGGTCAGCCTCGCCCACCACGCGGCACCACGAGTGCTCGTGCGCTACATCGACACCCACGGCACCGAGAACCCCTGGACCCCGCCGGCCGGATTGTCGCTCTGGACCGGCCGCCAGTCGGACGCTTTCATGGCGACACTGCCCGCTGCCGCGACCGCCCACTCACTCGGCCCGGCCCATCGCGCGGGAACCGAGCACGACCCGGGCGAACTGACGATCGCGATCGGCCCCAGCGGCCAGGTGCTGGGCTCCATCAGCGGCAGACACGAGCACAGTCTGGCGCTACCTTTGTTCGACCCTGTTCGTTACCACCCACGCCATCGCACCGTCGACATCCACGCGGATCTGCAGATCGCACAGCAAATACTGCTCCGCGCCACCGTCGTCGGGGCCAGCGTCGAGGTGCATACGGACCGGCCCGACCAATGGCGGCCCTTGATCACCGCACTCGGCGATGAGCGATCTCTGCGCCTGATAGTCGACAACCAGACAGTCGCGGAGAACGGAACGGAGTCGCGAGCCCCCGCTACCATCGCCGTCTTCGATCGCGTCAGCCCGAGAACCTCGCAGGCAGCCACCACAGTCACCATCACCGCACCCGACAAACCCCGGCGGCCCAGCTCCGACCTGGCAATAGAACAAGTCGGGGACGGCGCGATAGAACTGAGCATTCCTTCGCGCACAGTTCGCGTCGATCTGATCGAGCCTCGCGGCGAAACTCGTTACGTGAACGCACGGCCAACGACGGCGCCACCCGACAGCACCGAATCCCCCGTCTTGACTCCGGCAGCTCCAGCGCTCTTGCCGCACGATCGGACCATCGACCAAGGAGATGCGCGGTAATGTCCCTCAGTGTGGTAGCGCAGTACCAATCCGACGACTCCGAGCCGCCCGACTTCGACTCGGAGCAGACGAAAGACACGTTGACCCCGCGGCAAGCGGCCGCGGCGATATTCTCCAGTCGCCTCGCGGAACTGATAGCAGAGTCCGAGGTCTCGACCGAGGACGGAACCACGCGCTCCCTGACGCTCTACGCCCTCGCTCAACACCTGGAGCTCGCCTATCCGGACGTACCCGTCTCCCAGTCGGGTCTATACCGGCTCATACATGGCGACGCGATCCCTCGTCTGGACCTCATCATCGCTTTGGCCCGCGTGTTCGATGTGACGCCGGAGTATTTCGTCACTCCCAACAATCAACAAACCTGATCCAGCAGTCTCCTTCCCACCAGAAGGAATTCGAGCTGAATAACCGGCACCGTATCTGGATACCATCCCGCTATGGCCGCCGAGAGCGACAATGCGGTATTGCACCACCGCGCCTTGGTGCTCGAAGCGCTGTTGGACGACAGCACGCTGGACGACGCGACAACCGATGCTGACTCTCCAACCGAAACCGGGGACGACGTTCAGCCTTGCGATCCGGTCACCGACGAACCGCCCGCGCCCCCGGTCGCTCCCACGTCGCCGGCTCGGGTGAACGGCAGGGCGGGAGCACGGATCAATGAGTTGCTGAGTGGGCATCCCGACCCGCCCTCTGCCCATCTGGAGTCCACGCGCCCCGCCCGTGCCCGGGCGTTCGAGGCACCCTCTCGGCTCGGATCTGACCCCGCAACACCACTGGACTCCGCAGCGCGCGGCGCGCCCCTCGCGCGAGTTCACCTGCAACTAAGAACGTTGACGCAGGGCAGAAAGCGTGCCTTCCTGCTCATCGGCGCTGTTGTCCTCGTCGCGGTCATGATCGCATTTCTGGCCAACCTCGGATCCACCCCCGAGACCGCGCCACTCGCGACAAGAAGCGCGTCACCCACTCCCGCACAGTCAACTCTCGTCAGTCCCTCGACATCAGCCTCTGCGGGTTCGGAGACGCTAAAGGTGCATGCGGCAGTATCGAAATGCCCGCCGGGGAGTACACCCGGTTTGGACGCGTTCGAGGGTGTACCGGGAAAGGCGTGGTCATGTGTGCGCGCCTACCGAGTTGACGGGCAGGTCCTCAGAATCGACCTCGGTGGCAGCTTTGCGGTCGACAGCATCGGAATCGTGCCAGGCTGGGACTATATCGGTGACGATGGAACCGACCAGTGGAGCAAATACCGCACCGCCAGTCGCGTCTCATACCGCTTCGACGACCCTGATTCGACCACCTACACGCAAGACACCCTCGACCAGCGATCAATGGTCGTCACCCAGTTCGACCCACCGATCAAGACCTCGACGGTGACGCTCACCGTATTGCGCTCGACCGGAGCACCCACGGTGAACAGCACCGCCATCTCCTCGATCGTCATCACTGGAAAGTGATCGTCGATGAGTTCGAGTTGCCGATACTGCCGCCACCACACCGCCCACGACTCCCGCGATTGTGAAAATTGCGGTGCGCCAACCACGGTCAACGCCGGCGCGGTCCTCACCGAGGTCGCCGCGCTGGCTGCACCGCTGCGCCAGGCGAGAGTTTTCGCCGAACACGTCGTGCCCCGGCAGTGGATCGTTGCAGTAATCATCGGCGTTGTACTGCTCGGGGGAGTGGCAGTGGCAGTCCACGCCATCGGCGATCTCCGGCCAACCATCTGGCACGCACCCGGACACACCACGTTGCCGCCGACGCTCGAGGATGCTGCAGACTGTGCGGAGTTCGACCATCACACGAGTGCCGAACGATGTGTGATCGCCGGCAACTCGCCGCTACTCAAAGACCTCACGGGCGGACAACGGCTCGTATTCGAGGTTCGTCCGATGGCCCCGGACGTTCTGGCTTCGACTCTGCAACTATGGCGCGCAACAGGTTCGGTCGTCGCGGATGGTGAGACTTTCGCTGCTGTGGGCCCGACCGCCACGGTGTGGTACGCGAACACCGCCACCGGCACCCGAATGGACACAGGCCGATTCTCCTCGGGTGAGGCGGCTCGCCAATTTCTCTCACGCGCGGGGTTGGTGACAACTCCCGGGCGGTAGTTCTGGCCCTGCGAGGTTGTTCCCATGTACCTGCCGTGCGGGGGAGTACCTGCCATACGCAGGTGAGTCGGTGACACGTGGCTAGAAGATAGCGCATCGCTGAATAGTGTACCGTCAAATAACGGCTCATTATCCACGCAAGACGCGGCCCGCCGCTTGCGGAACCGAAAGGCACGACGATGGCAATCTCCCGCAGCCCTGCGGCTACTCACCTGCCGGCCGGGGATCTCACCGCTGTCGAGGCTGCCTACTTTCGGTGGATAAAGCACGGCGGCAACGAACGCCGTGATCACGAACGCGCCGCCTCGATTCTCGGACACCACCTCGAACTGGGACGGAACCGGCGAGCCGGCACCGCCGTCGTTCACACCTACGTGCCGGGCGACGGCAGCGGCATCGAGCCGGCGATACAGATCGTCACCGACGATATGCCCCTGCTCGTGGACACTGTCACCGCTGCGGTCCGGCGTCTCGGCGTCGAGATCACCGACGTGCTTCATCCCATTCTCGATGCCCACCGTGATGTGGATGGAACACTGAACGCTCTGCTCGCACCGGGCAGCGCCGCACCGGTGACTGCTGTCAAGGAGTCGTGGATCCATCTTCAGCTCGGCGCGGTAGCCGACACGGATGTCCTCCACCGCTTGCAACAGGCGATCCCGAATATCTTGACCGACCTGCGCCATATCCTGGATCACACGCCGGCGATGAACGCTGCCCTCGACCACGCCGCGAAGGCGCTCGAGCGCGAGGCCACCGATCGCCCGAGTCTCGACGCCGCCCAGCTGCTGCGATGGTTGGCCGATGGGAGGTTCACCCTCTTGGGAGCCGCGTGCACGGGCACACCCGACAGCGTGAATGGTCGCTCAGACACCCATTTCGGTCTGCTCAGCGAACTCACCCATCACGCTGTCGATCTGTCGCATGTGGCGACCGCGCCGGACTTGTCGCTCCACCTGGCCACCGCATCGGTCGACTCCTGGCTGTCGGCCTCGGGCGAACTGTTCGTCGTCACCGTCGGCGTGAAACCCATCGTTCGTTCCGACCCGGCCGCTCGACGCTGGATATTTCTGGGCACCCTGAACTCAACCGCGTTGCACGAGAACATTCTCGACATTCCTGTGGTGTCGGACCGGGCTTTGCAGGTCATTCAGAACGCGGGCTTCGCGCTCAACTCGTTCAACGGTCAAGCCATGCTCGAGGTGATGCAGTCGTATCCCCGCGCAGAGTTGTTCTCTACCAGCGTATCTCAGCTTCTGCATGTCGCTTCCTCGGTCATCGGCACCGACCTCCGACGGCAGGTGAGCATCTTCGTTCGCCATCAAGCCGACACCGGTGCCGTGTACTGCCTGGTGCACCTGCCCCGGGACCGGTATTCGAGCATCGCGCGAGAACGTATGCAGAAAATCCTGCGGATATGGTTCGGCAGCGACCGAATCGGATACTCCGCCCGTGCTACCGAGTCCGATCTCGCGGTAGTCCATTTCCGGATTCATCGGCCGCGTGTCCACGCGCTCGAGCCCCTTACCGACGAAGAGCATCGGCGTCTCGAAACCGAATTGTTCGAAGCCACCCGTACCTGGGTCGATCGCTTCGAGGTGGCGGCCGGGGCCGCCGGCCTGCCGCGCACACTCGTGCGCGAGTACCTGTCCGGGTTTCCACCCGCCTACCAGCAAGATCATGCACCGAATCGGGCAGTCGACGATCTGCTGCGACTGCACTCGCTTCCCGATGGAGACATCGACACCGCGATGCAGATACGCCTCGACGACCAGACGTGGCGCTTCACTCTGTACAACGCCGGTGAGCATGTGTCCCTGAGTCGAGTGCTGCCTGTGCTGCACAGTATGGGTGTCGAGGTACTCGACGAACGCCCGTACCAAATTCGCTCTGCGGCCGGACATTCGAGGTGGGTCTACGACTTCGGGCTGCGACCCGCCGCGGCGGACCCCGCGCACCCGGCCCATGCGGCAACCTCCGGGGGGCTCGAAGCGTTGACCGCGACGTTTACCGCGGCGTTCACCGCAGCTTGGACCGGCCGGATCGAGATCGACGATCTCAACAGCTTGGTGACGCGGGCACAGTTGGACTGGCCGCGTATCGCAGTGCTGCGCGCTTACGCGAAATATCTGCGACAGATCGGCTTCCCCTACAGCTTTCGCAGCATTACACGCGTACTGCTGACGCATCCCTTGCTCGCCTGCCAACTCGTGGACCTGTTCTACACGATGTTCGAACCGCACCACGACACTCGGGACGCCGCTACGTCCGGAAGTCTGCGGAAACTGACCAGCATGATCGACGAGGTCACGGAAATGGACGCGGACCGCGTCTTGCGTACCTACCTCACCTTGATCACCGCGACCCTGCGGACCAATCACTTCCGCCACCCGCGCACCGATCCCGCCTCGGACCAACTCGCCCTCAAGTTCGACGCTCGAAGCATCGAAGAGCTGCCTCCGCCACGCCCGCGTTTCGAGATCTTCGTCTACTCACCGCGGGTGGAAGGCGTACACCTGCGGTTCGGCGAGGTCGCGCGCGGCGGAATCCGCTGGTCCGACAGGTTGGGGGACTTTCGCACCGAAATTCTCGGTCTGGTCAAGGCCCAGGCGGTCAAGAACTCGGTTATCGTCCCCGTGGGCGCCAAGGGCGGATTCGTACTCAAAAATGCCTCTGCACCCGGCGTCGACCGGCACGTCATCCAATCCGAAGCGCGAGAATGCTACCGCCGCTTCATCACCGCCATGCTCGACGTCACCGACTCGATCGACCACTCCACCCGGGCAGTGATCGCTCCACCACGTGTGGTGCGCAGGGATGGTGACGACCCCTACCTTGTCGTCGCCGCGGACAAGGGCACCGCCGCATTTTCGGACCTGGCCAACAGCATCGCCGAGGAACACCGTTTCTGGATGGGCGACGCGTTCGCGTCCGGCGGCTCGGTCGGCTATGACCACAAAGCCATCGGCATCACCGCGCGAGGCGCATGGGAAAGCGTCCGTCGCCATTTCGCCGAACTCTCCATCGACATCGACAACGACCGATTCAGCGTCGTGGGAATCGGCGACATGAGCGGTGACGTCTTCGGAAACGGGATGCTGCTCTCACCCAATCTCCGCTTGATCGCCGCATTCGACCACCGCCACATCTTCGTTGACCCGGACCCCGACCCCGCGACCTCCTATCTCGAACGCGCACGCCTTTTCGCCCTGCCGCGCTCCTCGTGGGCAGATTACGACCGCACCCGGATCAGCACCGGTGGTGGCGTGTGGGAGCGCGCAAGCAAGCGAATCCCACTCAACGACGCGATTCGGCATGTGCTGGACATCCCCGCGTCCATCACCGCGCTGACCCCGCCGGACTTGATTCGGGCTATCCTGCAAGCCCCGGTCGACCTGTTGTGGAACGGCGGGATCGGCACATATATCAAAGCGGGCCACGAGCGAGAACTCGATGTCGCAGACAAGAGCAATGATCCTGTGCGTGTGGTCGCGGACACCGTGCGCGCTCGCGTGATCGGGGAGGGCGGCAACCTCGGCATTACGCCCGGAGGCCGCATCGAGTTCTGCCAGAACGGCGGAAAATGCAACACCGACGCGGTCGACAACTCCGCCGGTGTCGATTGTTCCGACCACGAGGTCAACATCAAGATCCTCCTCGACTCCGCGGTGTCCGCCGGCGAACTCGCCATCGACGAGCGAAACCCACTCCTGTTGGCGATGACCGCGGACGTGGCTACGGCAGTGGTCGGCAACAACATCGCCCAGAACATCCAGCTCGGATTGAGCAGAATGTCGAGCTGCGCTCGTCTCGTAACGCACGCACAACTGATCGCGGACCTCGAACGTCACCACAATCTGGATAGGGTCCTCGAGTCCCTGCCGGCCGAAGCCGACATCGCACGCCGGCGAAGTCGAAACCAGGGGCTCACCTCTCCAGAGCTGGCAACGCTCACCGCACATACCAAGCTGGCGATCAAGAGTGAATTGCTCACGGGCGCCCTGATCGATGAGCCCGAGTTCGAGTCGGCGTTGATCGGCTACTTCCCATCGCTGATCAGGGAGCGGTTCGTGTCCGCCATGCGACGCCACCCCCTGCGCCGCGATATCATCGCCACCACGATCGTCAACGACCTGGTCGATAACGCGGGACTCGACTACGCGTTCGCCCTCGCCGAGGAATCCGGTGCCACCACCGAGGACGCGGTCCGTGCTTTCCGGGTCGTCACAACGCTGTTCGATCTGCGCGAACTCTGGCACGACATACGCGCCACGCCCATGCCCACCCACGTCGCCTACGAACTCGAACTCGAAGCCCGCCGGCTCGTGGAGTGCGCCTCGCGCTGGATGCTCGCGGACGGAACACGCTTGAACCACGCCGTGGATCATCACTCCGCTGTTCGCGCGCTCAGCGACACGTCCGCACAGTGGATGCCGCGCGAGGCGGCCCGTCAGGTCACCACCCGAGCCGAAGAACTGGTCGAGCGTGGTGCTCCTCGGGAACTGGCGGCACGTGCTTTGAGCCTGCCGCATTTGTTCGCCCTGCTCGATATCGTCGAGATCGCCGACGCCGCCGCACGCCCGCCGGCCGAGGTCGCCACTGACTACTTCACACTCGAGCGTCATCTCGGCGTCGACCGGCTCCTGACAACAGTGTCGGCCCTGCACAGTCCCGACCGGTGGCATGAGCTCACGCGCATCGCTATTCGCGATGAACTCTACGCGATACTTCGCACGGTGACGATGAACGTGCTGACCGAGTCGACCTCTGTCGCGGTCGCGGACCAGCGTGTGCACGCCTGGAGCAGCGAGCGAGGCGTTCGGATCGTCCGCACGAACGAGGTGATCGAGGAGATTCTCTCGACAGGAAACCCCGATGTGGCCGCGCTGTCGATTGCGGCCCGCCGCTTGCGCGCCCTGGTGCGAGCCTGAAGCCGAGCGTGCGAACGCGGAGCTAACCGGCGGCCTCGGTAAGGGCTCGGCCGCACTGACCACAGAAGTTGGCGCGGCGACCGACTCTGCTCCCGCACCCGGTGCACGTTCGAGGTTGTTGCAGCGTGCCGCACGCCATGCAGAATCGCGCGGTAGCTCTGATCTGCGCGGCACATGATTCGCATGGAACGCTGTCGCTGTGCGTGGAGGCCGGGGCGGGCTGGGACCACGGGGCGGGGGAGGCACTCACGAAAGGCTGCACCGCGGCCATCCCCACCGCTGTCGTCAGTGCATCGCCGGCATCGTGTGCCATTCCCGCGCTCGCCCCCAACGCCAGCTCGCCAGCGGCGTACCGCTGAAAGTCGCCCGCCAGATTCATGTACGTCTGGTCTTTGGCGAGGCGTTTGAGCTTGGCGGCATCCTCGGGCGCCAACGTGAGATCCAGATTGCCAATCCGGGAGATCCTCAGCCCGTAGTCGTACAGAGCCACATTCGCCTCGCGAACAACGAGAGCTTCGATCGCGGGCAGCCGGCTGGAAATGCCCAGAACCGGCCACTCTCCCGCCATCACCCGTTGCGCGACGGCGATTTTCATCGCCTTGGTCAGCAGTGCCGCGCTCCACTCGAACAATCGCCCGGCGTCCGACAAGTTGGCTGTACCGACGAGAGACGTGAGTAGCGTCGCGGGGTCGCGGACGACAAGAGCGAACTCGCCGTGCGTGCGGAGGCTGACCACCTGGTCGCTCACGGGGTCGGTGACATCGGCGAGCCGACCTCCGAAGGGCAGACCGGTGAATTCTCGCGACGACACGAAGTAGAGCTCGGCCTGATAGAAGTTTCCGCCGGTCATCGAATCGACCAATGCCCCCAGGGCCGGCAATGCGTCGGCATCAATGCGATGCCTGCCGGGGCCGAGCGTGGCCACAACTGCTCCGGATCGCACGAACAACGCGGTCTCGTCGATATTGACCAGCGCGCGCGTGAAGCGCCGGATGGCGCGGTCGGGCCACTTGTAGACCAACTGCTGCTTGCGGTCGTCCGGGACCGCTATGAACTCACGAGCAAACCATGCCATACGTCCTCCGCGGTACATGATTAACGTATCGCCGTTTGACGCGCCACTATACCACGTCTACCACCCGCAGTCCTGGGTGGATGCCGCAATATATGGCCCTGAGCTGCAAGCACGCACCAACGCTACAGGCCTAGTTGTGCCGCCATTGAATGCGACGTTGGATAACGGTACATTACTCGTGAACTGGCAAGCGCGAAAGGTGCACACCGTGACAACAGTCCGACATCCCGCAGGGGAGTCCAGCGGTAGCAAACAGGTGAATCCGGAAGACGTCGGCTACCACAAGGACCTTCGGCCACGCCAGATCCAGATGATCGCCATCGGCGGCGCCATCGGAACGGGCTTGTTCCTGGGGGCAGGAGGGCGCCTCGCCAGTGCCGGGCCGGGCCTGTTCCTGGTCTACGGGATCTGCGGCGTCTTCGTGTTCTTCATCCTGCGCGCACTCGGGGAACTCGTGCTACATCGCCCCTCCTCGGGCTCGTTCGTGTCCTACGCGCGCGAGTTCTACGGCGAGAAACTGGCATTCACGGTCGGATGGATGTACTTCTTCCACTGGTGTATGACCGGAATCGTCGACATCACCGCCATCGCCACCTATGTCCATTACTGGGGCGCGACCGAGGTGGTGCCTCAATGGGTCATCGCGCTCGTCGCGCTCGTGGCGGTCGTGTCCATCAACCTGATCTCGGTGCGTTGGTTCGGCGAGCTCGAATTCTGGGCAGCCCTGGTCAAAGTCGTCGCCCTCGTCGGGTTCCTCGTCATCGGCAGCGTCTTCCTCCTCGGACGCTTCGACATCCAGGGTCAACGCACCGGCTTCAGTGTGATCACCGACAACGGCGGACTGTTCCCCTCCGGTATGTTGCCGCTGGTGCTGGTCACCACGGGGGTGGTCTTCGCCTATGCCGCCGTCGAACTGGTCGGGACGGCCGCGGGTGAAGCGGAGAACCCCGAAAGGATCATCCCCCGTGCCATCAACTCGGTCGTGGCCCGGATCATCCTGTTCTACGTCGGGTCCCTGGTCCTTCTCGCACTGTTGCTGCCCTACACGGCTTTCCGGGCCGGGCAAAGCCCTTTCGTCTCGTTCTTCTCCAAGCTCGGAGTCGAAGGCGCTGGCTCGATCATGAACCTCGTCGTGCTGACCGCGGCATTCTCGAGCCTCAACGCCGGGCTGTACTCCACGGGACGAGTATTGCGTTCCATGGCCATGAATGGCAGCGCACCTGCGGTCGCAGGGCGCATGTCCGCCTCCGGGGTGCCCTACGTCGGAATCCTCGCCACGGGAGTGATCGCGCTCTTCGGCGTAGGACTGAACGCGCTCGTCCCCGAACAAGCCTTCGAAATCGTTCTGAACATGACGGCGCTGGGCACCATCACCTCCTGGGCGGCCATCGTGTTGTGCCAGCTGCGTTTGTGGCAATGGTGGCGCGCGGGGCGAATGGAAAGGCCGACCTTTCGCCTGATCGGAACACCGTACACCGGGTTCGCCACTCTGATCTTCCTCGCCGGCGTGGTGGTTCTGATGGCTACCAGCGAAGACATCGTCCAACGGGGAGCGGTGCTCACGATGTTCCTGATCGTCGCGCCCGCGTTCGTCATCGGCTGGTTCTTCGCCCGCAAGCGCGTCGGACTCATCGCCGCCCAGCGCGAGGGCCACACAGGCCAATTCCCCGTAATCGCCGAGCGACCGGCGCTGGCGCCTGAACCGACCAACCCGACGACGGCCACGACCGACACTGATCGGTAGGTCTGTCCGCGCACCGTTCCACACGAACTCCATCGCAACGAATCGGCTTCCCCGCACTGGGAACAACCTTGTGCGACGGAACACCGGACGCGGGAACACAATAGGGCCGAATCACCTGGCGGATTCGAAAGGCCCGGATGTCCCCACCGCAGCGTCCAGGACCACATCCCTGGTCGAATCGCTGGTCACACGATGACCACATGTCGCGGCGTGGCGCGCAACCCGCCTGGGCCACTCGACGACGAACAACGTCGCTCGAAACCGCCACGCCGCAACATATCTCCGAACCCCGGGACGTCGGCACCGCGGTGTTCGGTACCGACGATGCAGTCAGCGGCCCGCAAAGTACCCGCACACGCCCGACCCCGCGCCGCCTCGCCGATGGACTGTTGCCGATGCCGCAGGTGTCAGCCATCGCACCCGACACCGCGCTGCTCATCAATCCCGAAGTGCCCGAACACAAGCGGCTGTGCTGGAACTGCCAACATCGGGTCGGACGGAGCAGCGATTCCACTCCTGCCGCCACCACCGGCCACTGTGGCCGCTGCGGCTCCGAGTTCAACTTCCGGCCACCGCTGGCCACGGGCGACACGGTGGCCGCCCAATACGAGGTGCAAGGGTGTCTGGCTCACGGCGGGCTGGGATGGATCTACCTGGCCGTTGACCGTAATGTCAGTGATCGTTGGGTAGTACTCAAGGGGCTGCAGAACCCCCAGGATTTCGAAGCGCATGTCGTAGCTCTGGCAGAACGACAATTCCTGTCCGAGATGACACACCCGGGCATCGTGAAGATCTACAACTTCGTCAGACACGGTAATGACGGGTACATCGTGATGGAGTACGTCAGCGGTTTGTCACTCAAGCGAATCAACGACCTCGCGCAGCCCGCCCAGCTTCCGGTGGCTCAAGCCATCGCCTACGTCATGGAAGTACTCCCGGCGCTCGACTACCTGCACTCGTTCGGACTGGCGTACAACGACCTAAAACCCGACAACATCATGGTCACCGACGACGAGGTGAAGCTGATCGATCTCGGAGCCGTGGCGGCGATGGCCTCGTATGGCAGCATTTACGGGACACCCGGCTACATGGCTCCGGAAATCACACACACCGGTCCCACGATCGCCTCCGATATCTACACGGTCGGGCAAACGCTGGCCGCATTGACGTTGTCGATGTCCCATACCGATGCGCACGGCGTCCGGTCTCTACCCGACCCAGGCAGTGAGCCGGTCCTGCTCCAATACCCGGGCCTGCACAGGCTCCTCGAACGCGCACTCGATATCGATCCGGCCCGGCGCTTCTCCAGCGCCTACGCGATGCACAACCAGCTCGCCGGCGTCCTGCGGGTAATCCTTGCCGAAGACACCGGACGCGAACACCCTCGCGCAACCCTCGAATTCGGGGCCCACCGCGGGGAATTCGGGATCACGACTCTTCTGAGTCCACTCGAGGGCATACGAGCCGGCTGGCCGCACACACCCCTGCTGAGCCCGTCCGAAGTCGCCAACGCGCTGCCGGTCCCCTTGATAGATCCAGAGGACCCCAGCCATGATCTGCTGGCCCCGCTGCTGTACTCCCAGCCCAACCAGGCACTCGACACCTTGCGACAGGATCGCGTCCGGGTTCGGGATGGGACGATTTCCCCGCCGTGGTCGTACGACCACGAAAGCACTCTCGTCGCCCTGCGTGCACACCTCGAGCTCAATGACGTGCATAGTGCCGAAGCGGCGCTCGCCACCCTCGATGGGGCATCCCCGGACTGGCGCCTGCCCTGGTACCAAGGGATTACCGCGTTGCTGGAACAGGACTATCACCGCGCCCACGAGCATTTCGACGTCGTGTACGGCTGTCTGCCCGGAGAGATCACAGCGGCGCTCGCGATGGCGGTGTCCGCGGAACTGATCGTGCACCACCGATCACGCGCAGACGAGCGCGACCGCTGGGTCGCCGTGGCGGCGACCTTCTATCGCATGGTCTGGCGCACCAACCGCAGTGTGGTCAGCGCTGCGTTCGGGCTCGTTCGACAACTCATCGTCGCGAACGAACTCAGCGAAGCGGTCGCAATCCTCGATGAGGTCCCCGAAGCTTCCCGCCACTTCGCGGTAGCGCAAATCAGCGCGGCGTTGCTGCTGGTCTCAGGTCCGCCGACTCGGTTGTCCCTGGATGACATTCATGATGCGGCACGTCGTGCCGGCGCACACGCCGCTGATCCGCGCGCGCTGCCACTCCGACTACTCACCGTAGGCGCAGCCATCGCCTGGCTGGAATCCACCGCATGTCCGCCCACGGCCACGCTCTTCGGTGTTCCGCTCACCACCACGGGGCTCCGGCGAGAGCTCGAACGCAGCCTGCGTACCCTGGCCTCGACCACCACTGATCGATGGCACCGATACCGAATTGTCGACTTGGCCAACCAGATCCGCCCCAGAACCTGGTGGTGACAGCGGCACTCACCGGTGCCGCACCGCGGCCGCTACGAATACCACCAAGGGAATCACCAACCAGAACCCGCTACCTGTCGCCATGCTCATGATCACGCCGGCCAATGCGAGAACAGCCAGCGGGGCATTCGCATATCGACGGTTTGCGGGAATGGGCGCTCGCCCTTGCAAAGCGGGCAGATCCGTGAACAGCTCTGCCAGCTGCGGGCGAGTCTCTGCTACAGCGGCCAGTACGCAGCGATCGTCGAACTCGGCCACCGACAATCGCCCTTCGGCCAGGTGGCGCGACAACTCACCCAAAGCGTGTTCTCGATCGAGAGTGCTCACTCGATCATCAGGCAGCGAGGCCATGGCACGAGGGTAGGGGCACCGGTCACGCCAGGGTTCCCAGAACAGGGAAGGATTCCCGCCGGTGGGAATACTTGAGGACGCGCGGGTCGTGTGCCACTGTTCATGTGCCCGCTATCAGACGTCATCGCCGCCCGAGTCTCGTTCCCGCGTGATAGATATGGTTTCCTTGTTGGTATGGCGGCCGTGGAATACACCATCGACGAACTCGCGCGCGAGGCCGGTACTACAGTGCGCAGCCTCAGGGTTTACCACGAGCGCGGGGTCCTGCCGCCTCCGCAGGTGAAGGGCCGCACGGGGTACTACGGTGCCGATCACCTCAATCGGGTCCACACGATCAGTCGACTGCTCGAACGCGGCATCAAGCTCAACGGGATCCGGGAATTGCTGGAGGCCTGGGGCCGTGGTGACGGCCTGGGTGAGGTCCTGGGCGTAGCCGATTCGGGCCCGGATGACGCCAGCGGCGACGAGCGTCCCGATGGAGACACCGTCACCGCGATCGCACTTCAGGAGCGCTTGCGCGATGTTTCCAACGGCCTGGCACGTGTTGTCGCGCTCGGGCTGTTCGAACCGCTGGACGCGATCAACTATCGGGTCGCGGACCCCGCTCTGGTTCGACTGCTCGATCAACTACTCGCGCTGGATGTATCCATGTCCGAGGCGCTCGGTGAACTCGAGCGCCTGAACGCGGAGTGTGATCGTGTTGCGCGGCGATTCTTCGAGTTGTTCAACCGCACGGTGGTACAGGCGTACCAGGAGTCCGAACGTACCGCCGCCGACCGTGCGGCACTCAACGATCGTGTGGACTCCGCGCGTTCGCTGCCGGGGTCCATGGCCGCGGAGTTGATAACTCGGCAAATCGGGAAGAGCTTCGCGCTCGATATCGAGATGGCCGATCTGCAGGATTGAGGCATGCTCGGGCGGAGTTCCCAGCCACGGTGAGACCTAGGCAACGGACCACTATCTGGCGGTACATTGTTCTGGTTCTCTCGGCGATGGGACCGGGATCCGTTTCATGTAAAGGCACGCAATGATCCAGCACACCCGCCTGGTGACCCGAATGCTCGGCCTCACCCTCGGCACCGCAGTAGGAGCACTGATCGTGGCGATCGCTCCGGCCGGCGCCCACCCTTTCGCGCCTCATTCGGACTTCGGTAACGAAAGCGAGGCATGGACCCGGCCGCAGGATCATGCGGCACCCGAGGGGTGGCGAGGACACCGACGCGGGCACGAGGGATTCGAGCCCTTCAACCCTCCGCGACCCGGCTGCGACCCGCGCGACGGCTGGCACGCGCCGTACCCCGCCCCTCCAGCTGTCGTGATCATTCCCCCGACGGGCAGCTTCGGATAGCTTCCGACGGCTACTTAAGTATGTCTTCGCGGCCACTGCTGATGCGCCATGCCGACCTGTCGGTCGACAATCTCCTCAAGCGAAACGCAGGAGGTTGGCGGCGAAATGGGAAAGGTGACCCTGTGGATGCAGATGTCGTTGGACGGCATCGCCGATTCCGCGGACAAAGTCAGTTGGCCGGTCGTGGACGAGGAGCTCTACCAGCCGTACCTGGATGACTTGTGCGCGGCCGAAGCATTCCTCTACGGCCGGCGCACCTACGAGCAGATGGCGTCGTTCTGGCCACAAGCCGACGAGGAGCCCGCGATCTCGGAGTTCTACGTCGACTTCGCGCGATGCTGGAAGAAGACCCCGAAGTTCGTCATCTCCCGAACCCTCGACGTTGTCGACTGGAACACCCGAGTACTACGGGGGAACCCGATCGAGCAAGTCGCTGCCCTCAAAGCCGAGACGAAGGGGGACCTTATCGTCTTCGGAGGTCCTCGAACTGCTACACCGTTGATGCGCTACGGCTTGATAGATGACTATCACCTGTTCATCCATCCCATAGTGCTGGGACACGGGACCTCACTGTTCCCACGCGCAGGGATAGAGCCGCCGCTGAATCTCATCGATGTCACGTCGTTCCCCAGCGGCGTCGCACGAGTCCACTATCAGCAACCACCGGCGCATCGACACCGGACATGGTCACCAGGACCGGAACCGGATCGCGTCGTGTGAGCGTGAGCAGTTGGCGTTTGCCCAGCGAACACTGAATCGGTGGACTACGTTCACTGGGTATGTCCGCGGTTTCCTCACGTGGCGACGCTGTTCCGGCTTCGACCAGTGAGTTCGTCGGCCGAGAAGCCGAACTCGCTCAGCTCGACCTGTTATTGTCCGGCCCGGCACGGCTGATCAGCCTCGTCGGGCCGGGCGGAGTGGGCAAGAGCGCGTTGGCCGCTCATGCGCTGCGGCAATCCAGCAACGGACGGCCCACTCACTGGGTACGCCTGACAGGCCTTTCCTCGGACACCGACTCGCTGATCGAGCACGTCACAGCTGCCCTGGAAGCGGCCGTCGACGCGCCGGACAACGCCAGGCAAAGATTGTCCCGGGGTCTCGGAACAGGGGGACCGACTCACTCGACGATCCTCGTGCTGGATGGATGCGAGAGCGTGCTGGCCGCCACGCACCGCCTTATCAACGAGCTGTCCTATCTCGCACCGGGTATCACCATCGTGACCACCTCCCGCGAACCGATTGGTGGACTCGACGAGTACATCCTGTGGATACACGGACTCAACCCCACCGACAGCCTGGCGCTTTTCTGGCGCCGAACCTCGTTCGTTGGTCGACACCTGGACCATGACAACGACTCTCGCGTGGTTTCCCGCGAGATCTGCCGCCGACTCGACCACAATCCGCTGTTCATCCGCATCGCCGTGGCCCGGCTGTCCCACCAGCCCGCGGCGACTATTCTGCGCGACCTGAGCGGGGACGCCGCCGATCAGCGTCTGACCTGGACCCACCCGGGCCGCGCACCAACCGATGCCCGGCACTCGAGTGTGCTCGCCGTGCTCGAGGACTCGTTGTCGACCTGCACAGAAGACCAGCGAATCCTGCTCGAGCGTTTGACAGCCTTCGCCCCGGGCCGCGACGCTCAACATCCCGGCGGCGGGAGCGGCATCGAACTCGCCGCCATCATCGCGGTTTGCGCCGATCGCGAACTACCCGGCCCAGCGGTCGAGGATTGCCTCGATCGACTTGTCGACAAGTGCCTGCTCATCGTCGATCCCGATGCAACCACAACCCGTTACCAAATGCCTGAAACTGTGCGGGTGTTCGCCGCGCGACGACTCTCCCGTCAGCCCACCGAGCACGCACGGCTGGCAGAACGCCATTGCCACTACTACTTCCAATGGGCACGTGATGTCCCCGGCGTCCACCTGGGGCCCGAACAAGTCAGCTGGCGGCAATGGAGCAGCCAGACCTGGGGCAATCTGCGACTCGCGGTGGATACCGCTTGCACACAGCCCAACGGCTACGAAACCAGCCTGGAAATCCTCACTGACACGTTCTCGACATGGATACCCGCGGCTCACGACGACCCTGTCGCGTCGCTCCTCCGACAGACCATGGCTGCCGCGCCTGCTCCACTGACCGCTGGACGCGCCGACTCGCTTGCCCTGATCAGCCGAATCGCTCTCTGGCAGGGTGATTACGTCCACGCCCGAACCACACTCTGCGCGTCGGCGGCACAATTCGTGCCCGCTCACTCCTGGCCACCGCCTGCCGGCGTCGACATCGGGCTGCCGGCAGCCCTCGAATTCACATGGGGCCTGGAACTGCTGCTCACCCACCGGGATTCAGCGTCGATCGAGGTTCTACACCGAGCCGCGCGGGCATACGCCCGTAGCGGCAAGCACCGCGAAACCACTGCTTGCCAGCGCTTTCTCGCGCTCGCCCATGCGCTGCTGCTGGAGCCCGACGTCAGCGAGCGCTACACCAGAACCTGCCTTCACGCGGAAGCGTCGAGAGACCAACCGGATCTCGTGTGGATGGAGATGGCACATTCGATCGCTCTCGCGCGCAACGGCGTAATGGCCGAAGCGCTCGCCCGTACCAATGCCCTGTTGACGTTCACCCCTTCCGGGCAGGACCCCTGGACCGCCCGATGGTGTGCGGTCGCGCGAATCATCAGCCTGCGCCACTCGCTGCTGACCTATCCCTACCATCAGCACCATTCGGACCGCGAAATGGCCGCCATCGAAGTCGCCCGTCTCACGGGAGCCATGCGGGCACACTCGATCCCGTGGATCCTGCCGATTGACGAACTGCCCGTGATAGCGGTCGAACTCGGCAAGGCAACCGAAGCGGCGGCCGCGGTACTGGGCCAGGCGCAATCGGCCGACGCGCGTGCGGAAGGGGAACGACTCCTTCGTGAGTTCGTCACCGAGCACGTGACCCACCCCGCCCCGTTCATGCGGCAGATGCTCGACAGCGACGCCACCTCACCACAGCCCGAGCCCCCCGTTCCGCACCTTACCCCCGCAGAACGTGAGGTCGCGCTCTTGGTGGCAGCAGGATGGACAAACAGGGCGATTGCGATTGAACGGCAATGCTCTATCCGAACCATCGACGCTCAAGTCGCCGCCATCCGTAGAAAGCTGTCCGTCAGTTCGCGCCAGGATGTAGCCGCCCGCTTGCCCTCCGATCTCGCCGATCAACTCACCCGTATCCCCTATCCGCCGCACCATTGAGAACAAACGATGCCTCCCGCCGAACACGACTCACCCGGAACAAGCTCGTTCATCGGACGTGATCAGGAACTGCGCCGTATCGCGCTCCTTCTGGACAATTCGAAGATCCGGCTGCTGACGCTCGTGGGGCCGGGGGGTATCGGCAAGACAAGGCTGGCCGGCGAAGCGATCCGTCGCCGCCCCACCCCGCTTTCGTCCGCCTGGGTGAACCTTGCGAGGCTCCCACGCGGTGCGGACGCCGACGTCGTGGCGGAGGAGGTCGCACGAATCGTAGCTCTCGCCGGCCTTTCGGGACGCTCCCCATGGGACGCGATATCCAGCGCATTGGCCAATGACCCCGGAGACGACCGCGTGCTCGTGCTCGACAATTGCGAGCATCTCATCGACGCGGCACACACGTTCATCTCCGAGCTGCGCCGCCGACTGCCGAACGTGACCGTACTGGCAACCAGTCGCCAGTCCATCGGCTGTCGAGGTGAGCGCACGATCGTTGTCGAACCTCTTCCGCACCAGCACGCTCGATCGCTGTTCTGCCATCGCGCACAGCTGACAGGTTTCCATCTCGAGCCCACTCAGACCCAGCTGTCACTCGTCGACCAAGTGTGCCGCCGAGTCGACCGAAACCCGTTGTTCATTCGGCTGGCCGCGGCGCGACTGCGGTACCGCACTCTGTCCCACGTCCTGCGTGAACTCACCGGCGACGATTCCGATCGGCGATTGGGGTGGTCTGCCGGCGCGCGCGCCGATCCCGCCGACCGGCACAACAACATCGCCGACGCGATCGCGTGGTCTTACGAGCTGTGCGGTCCACTCGAGAAACGGCTGTTGGAGAACCTGTCGGTATTCGCTGCCGGCAGCGAAGCCGTCGACGGCTACAACCACGACAAAGGGGTTGAACTCGACGCCGTGGTCGCTGTATGCGCCGGATCGACCCTGCCCGCCGACAGCATCGTCGAGCTCCTCCAACGGCTCGTGGACCGTTCACTCGTCTCCGTCGACACCAGCGGTCCCATCAACAGGTACTACATGCTCGAGAGCATTCGGCTCTACGCTCGCGAGCGCCTCGAACAGCGACAGCCGGCTCTGGTCACCGTGCGGGCACTTCGTGCTCGCCACCGCCGCTACTATCGCGACAGGATCATCGTCGGCCACGCGACGTGGTTCGGCCGCGACGAACAGCGGTGGCTCGAGTGGATGCGCAGCTCATGGAACAACATCCTGATGAGCCTCGAGACAGGTATCGACGACCCCGCCGACGCGCTTGTCACACTCGAATCCCTTGCCGCCCTTATGTCATTGCGAATACCGTTCGTCACCGGCGCCAATCGCACGATCACCGCGCTCACCGAAGCGGCCCTGGGAGTCGCCGCCGCCGGGGGCGGGCTGCCGCTTGCCCTGCGAATCGATGCGACCGCCTCCGTCGCATGGGTGGCGGTGTGGCAGGGGCGCAGCGCGTATACCGCCCGTTTGCTCGACCAGTGTGTTGCCGCGTGCCCAACGCTCACCGTTGCTCACCACGATTGGCGCGCGAGCGCCGACATCGATGTGGGGCTGCCCGCCCCGGTCGAGTTCACTTTCGCCCTCGAACTAATGACCATGAAGCTGGATGCCCGAGCGATCCCCGCCTTCACACGCGCACGCACAAAGTTCGCCGCCATCGGGGATTCGGCCGGTGCGGCGCGCAGCGAATTGTTCGAAGTACTGTCCACGTGCGTGGTCGGTGAGCCCCATGCCGCACTGACCATCGCTCGACATCACCTCGACCGGACACTCCGCGCCGGCGCGATCTGGGCGCACTGGTGGGCGAAGCTTGCATGGATCCTTGCCCAATCACGACACGGTGACCCGGCGAGAGCAGCCGAGTATGCCCTCGACACACTGCCTGACATCGTCGCCGCGAATGATCGGTGGACGGCGAGTTGGCTGATCCACTACTACATGATGGCGCTGACCTACAGTATTGCCGACCACCCCCGGTCGGTAGCCGCGACGTCGACAGCCCTCCGTATCGCGCGCATCCACTCAGGACTGGCCCGGCTGCACCGGCTCATGGGAATCGCGCCGGAGCGCACCGCGTTGGTCGCCAGTGAAATACGCCAAGCCATCGACATCGCGACCGCGACCCTCGGTCCACACACTTTCGCCGGCGCAGCCGCACAGGGTGCAGCGTTCAAGCCGGAAAACGACGAATTACAACGCTACGTTCTGGGTTTCGTCGAACTTCCGGACCCTGTGAGTCCGCAGCACCGGCAAATCGCACTCAGGCGGTGGAACCTGCTGTCGCGGACCGAGACCGAGGTGGCGCTACTCATCGCCGAGGGCTGGACCAACAGTGCGATCGCGGCACATCGCGGAAAGTCACTCCGTACGATCGACGCTCAAGTTCTCGCGATTCGCCGCAAACTATCGATAGCCAACCGCGAAGACATCAACCGGTTCATCCCCCCGAGTCCAGCTACCCGAATCGACGAACAGCCCACTTCAGAGGCGTCTGGGCCGAGTTGAATCCCCTCTCCCGGGAATACTCCACACTGAACGTGCCCTCCTACGCTTGACACGCGCATGGTGCCGGACGCGGGCGGGCAGCAGTGGGAGATACGGCCAGGACCGGAACCAACCTCGACCGGTCCTGGCCGCCCCGTTCGCGAGTTCGCCGCACACGTAAGGATACTCATGCTTCCCAGTGGTTCCTCGGCCCCTGATCTGCGCACGATACTTCCGCTTCTCGGTCTGGCACTGAGCATGGGAAGTTCTATCCTCGGCGTACTGCTGTAGGCCTGCCCTGGTGCGACCTATCGCTCGGCCTTCGAGCACTGTCGAGCGCAGCCTCTCTGATCCGTGCCGCACTCACATCCGCCGGCGGCGCGCATCCAGGAACCGTCGCCGCGTGGCAACACGGAAATGCGGATGCATTAGGCACCAGTGCGAAATCGCCGACATGGCCGAGAGAATTGCCAGGGCACCCGCTGCCAGAGCGTAGGTAGTCAGTCGAGCGCTCCCATACGATGAGGGGCCGGCCACCCCTGGAAACGGTAGGCGTCCCTTGCCCATCGCCCACGCGATTACCGAACCCAGATGTCCGCCCATGTCGTATGAGCGTGTGGTCATGGCTCTCAGCTCGGGCCCTTTGCTGTTGATGTAGACCATTGTGATCATGACCAACACCGCGGCGAGCCCGGCGCACAGCGCTGAAATGCGCGCGGCCAGTTCGCTTCGTAAACTGATTCCGGCCACGGCGACGAGACAACTGACAACGATCGCCGCGGCCGCCAGCAATCCCCAGACACCGGCGATGGGCGCCATCCCAGCTCGTTGCTGTGAAAACACCGTCAAGTACGCGGTCGTAGCGTCAATTCGGCCGAAGGCGTTCGCTTCGGCCGTCCCGTTCGGCCCGGAGGCTACCAACCACGGCTGGAACAGCAGCAGCAACGCTGCCAATCCGCTCATCCCGGTCAGCGCGCACGCCCCGCCGACCCGAAGCGTGAGCATCAACGCAGTCGAGGACATCGCGCTGAAGGACCGTCGCTCCACGCTCGTCGAATCCGCTGTGGCCTTGTCGCCCGGCTGATCACCTTGCCACGGGGTTCGCGCCATCATCGGGCGAGTGTAGGCGGCCACAACCATCTATCACCCGCGTCGAAACCTCTCGTTGCTGGGAATACGAATTCAATGTCGCCGTGCCGGCGATGATTCTTGCCGGGGAATCGAACCGTCAGGGCAGTCGCGGCATGGACCGGGCTCACAAACCACCCCGCAGATAGCGTGAACGGTCGCCGATCAACCGCAATGCCTGTACGTGGACCTCTGCGGCATCCTCTGGCAGAATCGGCCAACCACGCAGGGCCACACCGCAATTCGTCATCGCGAGCATCGAGTGTTCGAGATTCCAGTCGCCGATGAGCCCGGTGAATCCACATGTGGGGCAGTCCGCTGACACCTCGACCCCGCTGTACAACCATTCGAACATGTCGAAGTCGTCGTTACCGCTATCGCAGTGCGGGCATTGCAGCGGCCGCGACCATGCCCAAGCGCTTGCCCAGTCGAGCCCGAGCATGGGAGTGACGCGCTGTTGGGGAATCCCGGTGGCAGTGTTCATGTTCGCGATCGCCGAAGCCATCAGCACCGTCAATTCGAGCTCGTTCACCGCACGTCCGGCCTCGACCCGTCGGCCTGTGTCGAGTTCGCACTCCGACGGTGCAACCCTACAGCCGAGAAGGAACCGCACCGTATCCTGGACCCGATGCACGGCCTCTTGGTCGGTCAACCCAAGAGAAAAGTAGTACTGAATCGACACCACTCGTCGAATTCTCGTGCACCGCTACAGATTTCCCGCCACTGGAGGCTTCGCGCGAAGTTACGCGTCCGCCGTCCGGACCGCCGACGCGGGCACGGGTGGTTCGGTGCGCTCGTGCACTCGAATGCCGGAGGCCGGACTCGATGGTTCATACTCGGGTCGGTGTGATCGCGCTGTCACGGTGCCGGTGTTGCTACCACTCCGCGCGCACCGGTAGTCCGAGTTCAGCAGCGACGTAAGAACAATCACCCGGCGGCTCGATGAATGTAAAGCAGCTCAACTGCCGTGGGTGGCCTACGCCCAGCACGTCCCGGAATGTCGCAACCGTCCGTTCCGCGACATCATGATGAGCAGGCGCGAGGTGTGTGTACTCGGTTGGATCGATCCAGTTCGAGCCTCGCACATCGGGCGCAAAGCGAGGCGCATACCACCAACCGATGTCGGTCATATGTGACCACACCTGTGACGATGTGTCGTGGTAGCTGTACAGCACCGCGTGCGAGGTCGAGACATCGCCTTTCGTCAGCTGCACCAGCCCCGAATTCACCATCTCGGGCGGTGAGCGCAGAACCAGAACTCCACCCGTCGGGAACGTCATCAGTGTCCATGTCAACCGGTCTGCGAAATCTTGCCAACCCGAGCACAGTTGAGTGGCGCACCGGGCGGTGGGCCTGTCCGGCAACGCAGTACAGAAGTCGCCCCACAGCCGATCGGGGAGTGGACCGGTCGTGTTCCACAGGCTGAAACGAAGCCGGTCAACGTCCATGCCGAGCCCGTCGCGCATCACCGCGCACAGCGAATCGCGTAGCGCGACGACGCTGTCACGGGCGTCGCCCCGGCGGCATGTGCTGTGCCATTCACGAGGTATTTTCCGCAACGGCGTTCGTGCCTGGCCGGGGGTGGGCTCGGTCCATTCCCATGCGGGTGGCGGCCATTGCTGTCGGGCATCGTCCCCGGAACCGAGTTGCGCCACCGATTCACGCCAGATGCCGTCCGGCTGCGCCTGCAAGATCGAATGAAGTCGCTCGCGCGCGGTTTGATCCGGGGGTGAGCTGATTGTCAGTGTCACCTCGGGACCGTCCGCCACGAACGAAACTTTGTGGTCGTTGAGACTGTCACGGATCTGCACGCTGATTCCGCGCCATCCCCCGCGGTCGAAGGGTTCGGCATCCCGCAACCAGGGCACATGCGCCAGCACCGCGCCCCACTCGGAGTCGATCAACTCGGTGCCCCCTCAATCGGTGTCGGCGCTGAGCCAGTGGGTGGCCGTCCCGTGAGCGGGACATCACTCGGCCGTTACACCGTATGCAGCTGTCGATGGCCATCACCTCCCAGCGTTGGGAACTTCCGCCGCAGCGACATTCGCTTGGTCGGTGGGCAGGCACATCCGCCCACCGACCAGCGAGTGGGTTCGTCACCTATCTCGGGTTCAGAGCCGGAGACGGGCGAAATATCACGGGCAGCGTGGCCAACGCGCGATGAAAAGGTCCCGGACGCCAGACCAGCTCGTCGAGAGGCACCGCCAACCGCATCTCCGGCAGAGCATCGAAGAGCTGGTCGATGGCTTCTTGCGCGATGAGCACCGAGACAGTGCGTGCCTGCATGGGACACGAATGCGGTCCCGCACTCCACGCCAGGTTCCACCCGTTGCGCGAGAACTGGCCGTTGTTCGTTTCGGGATCGTTGTTACAAGCGGCCATACTGATGATCACGGGTTGGTGAGCCGGCACCCACGCCTTGTCGACCAAGACCGGCTGACGTGGGTATGACAAGCAGTAGTTCGCCAATGGTGGGTCCACTGCCAACACCTCGTCTATCGCGGCACCGGTCGTGGGCGCGAAGCCGTCACCATCGATGGCGAATCGACTGTCGCTCAACATCAGCAGCAGGGTGTTGGCAATCAGGTTTTGAGGTATCTCCACGCCTGCGGAGTAGTGGGTCACGAGCTGATGGATCATCTCCTGATCGCTCAGGCGGGCCGGATCTTCGATCAGACGCGTCGTGATGTCGTCGGCGGGTCTCGAGCGCTTGAGCCGAGACAACTCCAGCAACGCTTGGTTGAGCATCGTGTTGACCGTGGCGGTGTCCACTCCTTCGAACATCGCCGCACTCGCGGCTGCTACCCGCTCACCGATGTGCGCGGGGCACCCGAGCATCGAATTGATGGTCGAAAAGACCAGCGGCAGAATGTACTCGGCGATAACGTCCGCTCGACCCCTGGTGCAGAAGCTATTGATCAGTGGAATCGCGATCGGTTCGACCGCGGCACGGATCGTGTGCACGTTCAGACCGGCGAGCGCGTTGACTGTCGCGGTCCGGTACCGGTCATGGTTCGCGCCGTCCGAGCGAAGCGCGTTGGGGCGCCACTCGACCATCGGCATGATCGCCAGCCCTTCGGGCATCTGTGCCTGCCAGGTTCGCGGGTCGGCTGGAAAACGTGCGGGGTCGCTCAGAATGCGCACGGCGGTGTGGTACTTGATAACGAGGGTTGCCGGGACCCCCGGTGCGAGCTCGACCGGCACCAGTGAGCCGTACCTGCCCCGCATTCGCGCGTACACCCGATGCGGGTCCGCGGCGAACTCGGGTGTGTACAGCGCGATTCGGGGCCCCAGAGCCTCGACGGGTGCGTACGCGATTCCGGTTTCGACTGTGCTGTTCGTCTGCGGGTTGGTCACCGGGGTTCGGCTCCTGAGGGATCCGGCAATGGACGAGATGGCGGAAAGGTCACCGGGATCGCGACGGGAGCGCGGTGAATGGGGCTCGCCTGCCACACCAGTTCCCCGGCCGGGATCGCCAGCTCTATCTCAGGAAGTGCGTCGAGCAGCTGATCCAGCGCTTCCTGCACGATGAGCGTGGCAACAGTGCGAGCCGGGCAGGCGTGCTCACCCGCGCCCCAGGCAAGATGAGATCGATTGCCGGTACGGTCCCCGCCGACGGCGGGGTCGTTGTTGCAGGCGGTCGGACTGACCAATACCGGTTGGTGCGCTGGGACCCATACATCGCCGACAATCTGTGGTTGGCGCGGAAAACGAGGACAGCCGTTCATCAGCGGGGGATCTGTGAACAGTACTTTGTCGATGGCATCACGGACCGACAGTGTTCCGCTGAGCAACTCGTCATGAAAATGTCCGTCTGTCGACATCAGAAGAAGCGTGTTCACTATCAGATTGCAGGTCGGTTCCGCCCCCATCATGTACAACTTCATGAGCTGTTCGACGATCTCCGCGTCCTCGAATCCGGCAGGATGCGTTACGAGGTTGGACGTCAGATCCGCGCCCGGACTGCGGCGCTTGGACAAGACGAGCGTGGCGAGCGTGTGCTCGAACGTTTCACCGTTCAGGTTCGCAGAGGAGGCGGACGCGGGCACGATCGGTAAGCGGTCCCGTGATTCCATCGGAAAACCCATCAGCTGATGCAAAACTCGCGTTGTCAACGGCCGGGCGTACTGCGCGAGAAGGTCCGCACCCCCCGTCTCGCAGAAGCTGTTGATCAGTGGGATCGCTGCCGATTCGACGGCTGCGCGCACCGCGTAAAGATCGATGCTCTCGATGCCGGCGGAGTACGCCGCACGTGCCCGAGCAGATTCCTCCATATTCGCCGCGGCCGTTCCCCAAACCATCATCGGCAGGGCTGGGCAATCGTTCGGTAGCAAGCTCTTCCATACGCGAGAATCTGCGGGGAAATGCTCGGAGTCGCTCAGCACGCGCAACGCCTCGCGATACCCGATCACCAATGTCGCCGGCACCGCTGCGGCGACCTCGACCCGAATCGCCGCGCCGTGGGCTCGCTGCATCTCGGCAAAGTGGCGATGCACGCCGGCAGCGAATTCGGCAGAATGCAACCTCACTCGATCACCCACCATTCCTGCGCAGGGCAGGACAGCGTACAAGTGGTCGAGGGATTGTCGACGTCGATAAAGCATTGGAGCGCAACGGTTCAACTCCGGTACGAAGCACACGGCGATGGTAGTGATACAGCTGACGCCCGCCGTGTCACTGCTGGGAACACTGCACCCACAGGTGGAAGCCGCGGGCTCGGCAACGCGGGCCGCCACAGTGAACTAAGAGCGCAGGGTCCGCCCAGGGCCACGTGCACGACTATCGCCACCGTGGGGAAGAGTCCGCGTCGTCGTCGGGGCGACAATTGGCACTCATCATCAAAATTCGAACAAGGAGAAATTGATGAAAAGGGTTGCCTTCGGCTTCGCTACGGTCCTCGCGACCGGGGTCGCGTTGACCGTACTGAATTGCGGTAACGCGGCCGCCGCTCTGCTCAGTGACCGAACTGTGAAGCGCGACATCGTCTCTGTGCGATGGGACCGTTGAGACAGTTCCGGGGATTCCGGCGGCCGCGCTGCGCCGACGCTGTCGCACAAGTCGCGGTCGCCGACGCGGTCAACGGTTACGACATTCTCGCCAAGGTGGTCGACTTGCCCATCAGCACATGGCGATACGAGTGGGAATCTCAGCAGGTGAACCATCTAGGCCCCATGGCGCAGGACTGGATGGCCGCTTTCGGGCTCGGAGACGACGAGAAGGTCATATACGGTGTCGATGCCGTCGGCGTGCTCCTGGTGTGTGTGCAGTCGCTACAACGTGACGTCGAGGCACTGCGTCGCGAACTCGAGCGACAACGCACGCCGAACGCCAGTTAGGTGTGATGGCCGGTGGACGAGGTTACCGGCCATCACTCCCGCGACCAACGCTGGCGTCACCTGCCCAATCCCCCACGCGAAACCCGCAGTTCGCAATGGCGGTGTCGCCGATTCACAGGCGTCCGAATCAGCTCGGGGGAGTCAGGAACAAATCTATGCCTGCGGTTGACGCGGCGACGAGGACCTCACCCACATACCGCGAGTCCTGTAATGTAGCCGAACTCTTCGTACTCCAGGCGTCGGCTTCCCCGGATTTGGTCGCCGTCGTCGAGGGCGAGCACACATGTACATACGGCGAGCTCCTGTCCGCAGTGGAACACCTGGCGGACTACTTGGTTCACCGCGGCGTCGGACCCGAGGTCATCGTCGGGTGCTACATGGAACGGTCCCTGGCGAGCGTGGTCGGTGTCCTGGCAATACTGCGCGCCGGCGGCGCCTACCTGCTCTTGGACGCCCAACAACCTCCAGTGCGGCTCCGGCACATGACGCAGGATGCGAACCCTCTGCTCGTCCTGACCGAAACGAACGCTCCCGAGGTGCTCGATGACATCGAATGCGTTGCGCTGCAACAAATCTTGCACCAACCCCGGTACCCCTCGGCCAGGACGAGCACCGTCGGCCCTGACGTGCTCGCATACATCGCGTTCACCTCCGGGAGCACCGGCCGGCCTAAAGGCGTACTTATCACGAACTCCGCCTTGCGTAACCACGCCCAATGGTTCAGCAGACAATTCGCGTTGAAACCCGGTGACCGAATTCCGCTCATGGCCTCGCTGGTTTTCGACGTGGTCGCGGAAGAAATCTTCCCCGCGCTGATCTCGGGATGCACGTTGATCGTGTCCCGCAATCTCGACGACGTCCACGAACTCGGCCACGAGATCACCGCCCGCGGCTATACCGTGCTCAACCTGCCCGCGCCGCTGTGGCATCGCTGGGTTGACCACCTGCACGAGCACCACCAGCCGCTTCCACGGTCCGTTCGACTGCTCGTCGTGGGAAGCGACAAGATACTGAGCGCCACCTTTCTTCGCTGGAAGGCCGTCGTCGGCGCGGACAACGCACAGTGGGTAGCCGCCTACGGCACCACGGAATCCACAATCACGACGGCCTGCTATTTCACCGCCTGGCAGGACGACCTGAGCAACGAACCCGTCATCCCGATCGGAACCGCCGTCGCCGGCGCCGAGATATATGTCGTGGACGAGGCAGGAGCACCGGCGGCACCGAACCAGGTAGGCGAACTCTGCATCGCGGGCCCGGGCCTGGCACGTGGCTATCACCGACTCCCCGAGCAGACCGCGCGACAATTCTGCCGGCTACACCACGACGGCGAACGCGGCCCACGGGTCTACAAGACCGGAGACCTCGCTGTACGACGCGCGGACGGGGTCCTGGTGTGGAAAGGGCGTAGAGACAACCAGATCAAAGTGAACGGACTGCGCATCGAGCTCAACGAGATCGAAGAAATACTGCTGCGTTGTCCCATGGTCGGCGAAGCCGTCGTGGTCCGCGCACATTCCGCAGGCGCCGACGGCACCCTGGTTGCGTATCTCGTTCCCGACCACGGTCAACTTCTCGATGCGAGCGCCGTGGCGGCCTACCTTCACACGCGACTTCCGGTACTTATGACACCCGCGAGGCTCGAGATTCTGCCGTCGCTACCCATCGGTGCGACCGGCAAGATCGACCGCAAGACTCTGGAGACTCGCGCGAAAAGGCAACAGTCACAATGCAGATAGCGGCTTTTCTGGGTGTGGCCGCCGCGTGCGGATATGGCTTGGGCGACTTCTTCGGCGCCACGGCCACCAAACGCCTCGGTCCGGTCACTGCCGCACTGTATGTCCATGTCGTGTGCCTGGCAGCGGTATCGACCTGGTACTTGTTCGCGGTCGGCACGGTTCCCGAACTCGATACCGCCGCGATGGTGCAGGTTTTCGGTGGCAGCACCGCGATCGCCGTCGGGGGCGTTTGTCTGTACAGGGCTTTCGATATCGGACCGGTGGCACTGGTGAGCCCTCTCGGGGCGATGTACCCGCTGGTCATCGTTCTCATCGGCGTCACGACGCTCGATGCACACCTCACGCTGACCCACGTCTCGGCGGTCGGACTCATCCTGTCAGGCGTGGTTATCGCCGCGGAGATCCAGCGTTCGTCCACCTCCGGGCTCAGATTCGGTGCGGGCCCAGTTCTTGCCTTGACGACCGCGGTGTTGTGGGGAGGAGGCTATGCGTTACTCGACAGTGCAGTGGAGACCAGCGGGTGGGAGGCAGTGGTTCTGGTCGAAGTCTGCACGGTGACACTGATACTCGGCGCAATCGCCTTCTACGTTCGCATCGAGAGCGGTCGCCCAGCGACCGGTGGGGCCGCGGCGCTGCTCACACCGTCCGTTATTGCTGCGGGCCTGCTACAGGTTGTCGCGGACGCCGCCATCGTCCTCGGGCTTTCATACGACTCGGCCGCCGGTGCGGTAGTAACGTCCGCGTCCGCGTGCTACCCGGCGATCACTATGATGCTGGCAATACGCTACTTTCACGAAACGGTCCGGACCCCACAACTATTGGGAGCATTGCTTGCTGTCGCGGGCGTGACGGTCCTGCTGGTCTGACTGGTTACCGAGTCGTCGATGACCAAGCCATCCGTGGGGAGTGACTACTATCGGGCCGTCGGCTTCTCCGTCGCATAGCGCAGCGTGGCGCGCTGCATCCAAGCGCCGTGAGTGGTCATGAATTTGGTCAAAGCCGGTGGGTCGAGGAGGCCGGCATACTTGAGTGTTATGCCGACCGGCTTGGAAACGAGCGGGTCCGTGTCCGACAGCAGGACCTCCGCGAGCGCGAACAGGTCACCGACTTGGTCCGCGGTCCCGTACCGAGCCCAGTAGAGCGGTGCGGTGATAGCGGTCCGCCGCTCGTAGGGATTCGAAGACCTCGCCAGCGTGAACAGCGGATCTCGCGGTTTGTCCAACAGAAATCGTCCGATCACACGCGGCGCGGCGCGATCCACCATGTCCCAGGAGTTGATCCCGTCATGTCGTTGTAGGTATTTCGTATACAGTTCGTGGCGGGTGTTTTCGGTAATCCGGGCAGAACGTGCCTTGAAGTCGAGGATGCACACACCACACAGGCGTGCCTCGTATTCGGGACGAATCAGGAGAGCATCGACCTCGTTGAGTGGCATAGAAACGCTACTCTTCGCCGTGTCGAAGGTCGTCTTCATACGAACGCCGATGACGGGGTCATCGTGCGGAAAATGACGGCGGATCTTGACCTGTTCGTCAGCGCTGGCGTGCGCCCGCAACGTCGTCAGAACCGCACCCGCAGTATCCATACGGCAGGCTACCTCCGTCCCTGTCCCCATGCCGTGCGCTCGAGGCCACCAGCGCACGGTGAGATGCAATCTGTACGTGGGCGCTCCGCCGCCTACAGCGGCGGAGGCTGATAAGCACCGGTGAGTTCGGCCAGCAACTCCGCGAAGGTGATGGCCGTGTCGTCCTCATGCATGGGACCGATGATCTGCACTGCGGCAGGCAAACCCGCCGCAGTGTGCCCGACCGGAGCGACCACGGTTGGCAGACCCGCGAGAGAGGGCTGCGAGATCCAGAAAGTCTGCTCGAAGTACGAGCGACTACCGATCGTTCGTTCCTCCATCGGACGATCGTCGAGCGGTATCGCCGCCGTGAAGTTCACCGGGCACACCAGGACGTCGATATCCGCGAAATGGCGGTCCCAGGCGGCGCGGGCGGCCATACGGACCTGCTCGTGCTGCACGAGATCCCCCAGGGAGCCGGTACCCGTCTGGAACGCCAGAAATGCTTCGAGGTGACCGCCGAACGCGCGATAGACCGCAGCCGGGTCGATCCCGGGCGGCCAACCGTGCACAATGGTCGCTCCTGCCGTCCCGAGCCGCTCGACCAGGACCGACAACGGCTCAGCGAGATCATCATTGACCGAACAGCCGGGATCATCCAGTACGACGCCCACCCGAAAATCCGCGAGGCGCTCACGACGAGATGGGGCCAGACTCCACCGGTAGGCATGAGCGGCTGAACCTTCGGGACCCGCCGTCACTCGCAACGCGAGTCGAAGGTCACTCGCCGAGCGCGCCATCGGACCTACAGAAATCGGATAGCTCAACTCACTGATCGGTCCGGTGGGCCCCGGCAGGCCGAAGCCCGACAGAGGCGTGGTCCCAACGGTTGGCCTGAGTCCATACACCCCACAGAACGCCGCTGGGATCCGAATCGAGCCGGCGACGTCGGAGCCGTACTCCAGAAAACTCAGCCCGGCAGTCACCGCGGCGGCGGAGCCCCCCGAAGACCCACCGGGGGAGCGTGTTCGATCCCACGGATTCGCAGTCACCCCGTACACCTCGTTCGCGCATTGACCGAAGTCGCCCAGCATGAAAGCGAGGTTGGTGTTGCCGACCAGAATCGCCCCCGCAGCCCGCAGTCGTGCTACCACGGCCGAGTCCGCGTCGACCACAGCGTTGGCGAAGGCGGGATTGCCCCAACTGCTGGGCAGTCCGGCGGCATGGAAGCACTCTTTGACCGTAACTGGAACACCATGCAGGGGTCCCGCTGTCCGGCCGCGTGCACGCATCTCATCCGACGCCGCCGCTTCCCGCAGAGCTTGCTCGGCACGCGTATTGGCCACGGCGTTCACCAGCGGATTCACCTGCTCCATCCGAGCGAGCACCTGTTGCACGAGCTCGACCGAGGACACCGCGCCCGCCGCCAGCAGGTCGGATACCTGGCCGGCCGAGGTCGTGGACAATTCGATCAATGGACTACTCCCACTAGTGAAATCGGCAATAGCGCTCGTGCGTGTTGCCGGACGAGCGGAACGCTCAACCGCGGTGCGGCGAATGACCGTATCGCCCGGACCTGGCGATACGGTCACACCGCAGTGTGATGATCGACCCTGTACGGGTCGGCACCCGTGCCGCGCAGACGCGCGCGGGACTTCGCGAGATCGTCGCACAACTCGTCGATGACCTCCGAGGTGATGTGCGGTAGCGCGACGATGTGCGCCACTTCCGCTTCGGTCGCGAGATGGTACTTGCGGCAGATCCATTCAGCCGGTCGATCGAATACGACGATGATCGAGTTCGGGTTGACCAGCGTTCGTAGTCCGAGGTCGACCAATCGATCCGAAATGTACTGGGCACGCTTCAACGCGCTGTGCGCTGTGCGCTCCAACCCAATTGCTCCTCGGACCGCCATCGCATACCAGATCAGCGATGCCGCCAGCCCGCTACGTGAACAGCTCAGTGTGGAATCGGTGATTCCGATGTACTCGCTGACCGGGGGAGCCTGAACGAACTCCGTGCGGCACAACGCTACCGCGCACGGCACGGGCATTCCCAATAGCTTGTGCATGCTCATGCCGAGACTGCCGACAGCGGGATGGGCGAAGCCCCATGAGGACGCTTGTTCGGTGAACGGCAGGATCAATCCGCTCAAGGCGGCATCCAGATGCACGTACACCCGTCCCGCGGATCCGGCGGCTTCGACAACCGCCGCGACGTCGTCGATCGCACCCGTCATGGTCGTGCCGGCATTCGCCACCACCACCGCGCCCCGACCGCGGTCTTTTCGACATTCGCGCTCCAGAGCAGCGACGTCCATGCGTCCCAGCTGGTCGGCGGGAAGAATCGCCAGCTCCCGGCGCATCAACCTGACATTCTTGACGACCGAGTAATGCGTCGCGGAGCTGCAGAACACCCTGGCGTCAGGCAAGTAGGTACAGCCGCGATCGAGCCCGAATTGGTTCGCCTCGCTCCCACCGCTCGCAACGTAGCCAAAAGTCGCTTCTGCCTGTGCGTTTGCGAGCTCAGCGGTGGCTTCGACGACCGCGCGCTCCATTGCCTTGGAACTGATTCCGGATTTCTCGTCACTGCCCGGGTCGCCGACATTGTTCGTGAGTATGTCCAGCAAACCGCCGAACCTGCTGTAGCTGAAGTCGAGATTTCCGGGAAAACCCAGGACATAGGGTGACTCCGTGCGCATTCCAGCAATGAACGAGTCCAACTGCTCAGCGGCAAGGACGGGCGGTTGCGGATTTCTTCCGATTCGGTAGCGATCGATAGCCGAGACCGTCACGCGTACCTCCGTCGCAAGTTTTCAGGGAGGTTGCGAACCGCATCCCCGAGTATTTCTTCACAGAGGCTAGACCCGAACAACATTCAGGAATCGGGTAACGACCGCCACTACTGGGAAGTCCCTGACCGGTCGGCCATGCCGACATGCGAGGCACGGACTCGCGCAGCGTGAGCCTGTGACCGCCGATTCCCGCATGCCGTCTTGTCCTAAACCTCTTCCACGACCATGCGGAGCCGCAAAGGCGTCAGAGTCGCCAGGGCACTCCCTCGCGCTTTGCCACGTGGCGTTAGCCGATACCGTGATGCGATCCGGGTAGCCACGATGGCTATTTCCAGTAGCGCGAAGCCTTCTCCGATGCAATTGTGGGGCCCCGCCCCGAACGCCAGGAACGAGTGTCTGCTGCCGTCGACCATGCGGCCGGGCAGCCATCGGTCCGGGTCGAAAGACACAGCCGCAGGGAAGTTGTCCGGATGGCGGTGGATAGCATATGGACTGAACAGTATGTGCACGTCTGCGGGGAACGCGTAGGCGCCGACGCGCACCGGCCGTACCGTCCGACGCGAAATCAACCACGGTGGTGGGTACAGGCGTAGTGTCTCGCGCGCCACACGATAGGCGTATTCGAGACCGCTCGAACCGGATTCGGTTCGTAGCCGATCTCCGACTTCGGGGTGTGTGGCCAGGGCATGCCAGAGCCATCCCAGCGCGTTGGCTGTCGTCTCTGTGCCGGCGAACAGGACATTGACCAGTTCGTCACGGAGTTGATCATCGCTCGGTCGACTTCCGGAACTGTCCGCGCCCGCAGTTCGAAGAACACCCAGCAAGTCGCGCCGGTCGTCCCGCACAGGAGGCCGACTCTGAACCATGGTCATCACGATCTGACGCAGCCGTGCGTTCGCCGCACGAAAGCGACGGTTTGCGGGAATCGGCAGTCGCTCGAGCGCGGGCGAGGAGACCAATGCGCGCCACGCCACCCCACGCATCACGGTCGGTAGGTCGCGTTGAATGACGGCAATCGCCGCCGGATCAAGCTCGGCCGAGCACATTGCCCCGGTCACGATCGACAACGACAGTTTGCGCATCTCGTCATCGATCAGCACCTCCTGACCGACCCGCCACCGGTCAACCAAACGGTCAGTCTCCCGCCGAATCAGCGCCGCGTAGCTGTCGAACATGCCCCGCTGGAACGCCGGCTGCATGGCTCGCCTGCGATCGCGGTGGGCGACACCACAACTGGTGGACACGGACTCACCCAGAAGAATGCGCAGCTTCTCATACTGAATTCCCTTGCCGAAGGAAGCGACGTCATCGACCAGCACCCTGCGTACCAACGCTGGATCATTGATGAGAAACGCGTCCGTGCCGGCCAACGACACCGCCGCCACCGGCCCCACCCGCGACGCAGCGGTCACAAAGGCGAGCCGATCGTGCAACAGAGCGGGCAGGTGACCCACGACGGGCAGGCGCCAAGGCGCGTCGGGCACTGTGGCAGCGAGCATTTCAGATCGCATAGTCGCCTGCCAACGAATCGTAGCGGTGCCGGTACAGCTCCTCGTGAAAGACGACGAAGCGTCTGGTCAATTCGATGATCCGGCGATCTCTGAGCCGCCGGGCGAGCATTGTCAGCTGGTGTTCGAGCCTCCTGTGCTGCATCGCGTACAGGTCGCCGTAGTAGTCCAGGTCATCGAGTAGCGCGCAGAGCCCGTCGTCCAGCCCGCCGCGCCGCTCGAGATCGTGCAGGCACAGGTTGAACTCACCGTTGAGCAGGTCCTTCCGGAATCGATTGAAGGCCGGGTCGTCGGCCGCGGCACGCACCAGCGCTGCCACGTCCGGGCACTCATCCGCGTGACGAGCACGAAGCTTCGCGAACAACGCGAGCCGCCGGTCGGGGGACATCAGCAGCAGGGGAGTCCCGATATCGTTCTGGAGCCGGACCAGCAGGGCGGCCGAGTCGAAAGCGTCCACCAGCGAACCATCTTCGATCGCCTCGACATATTCGCGATCGAGGTCGCCCATCTCCCCGAACACGGCGCCAAAGTAGCCCAGGGTCGGCGTCACGAGGATGGCGTTCGCGCCGAGCCGGGTGCGTTCCGGACGAGTAGCCGAGATACCGTCGTTGATCTGCTCGACGGCCTCGTACCGACACAAAGTCCTCTCTCGAACCAGCTGCTCACCGCGGGTACCCGCGATAGCGGTCAGTACGTCTCGGCTCGCCTCGAGGTTGGCTACCAACCCTGACCAGACCGAGCGCTCGAGTGCGCGCCGGGCGCTGTGCCGCCCTGTCGCGGTGCAGAAGTCTCCGACCACACGCGCATGTGCGGACGGGGCCAAACTCTGATCGAAAGCCGAGATCTGATCACACAGGGTGCGAACATCTGCGAGGAGCACAGCGGCAGGCACGCTCGTCGGCTTTCGAAGGTCTGCCATGGCGATCGTGTTGAACTCGCGCAACAACTTTCGTAGGCACGAGGTTCCTTCGGATTCGGGCGCGGCCTGTCCGATACCCAGATTGTCGGAGACTACTTCGAAGATCTGGTAGAGATTGACGGGCGTCGCGAGGCGAACCAGTGCGTCCCAGTCATGAGCCCCCTCGAGGCCGACGAACATTGCCGCGGTGAGGTTTCCCAGCTGCGTCATGCCGATGATGCGGTCGAACACCGCGCCCCTCGGATTCTTTGCCGACAGTGCCCAGGAATAGAATTGGCGATAGGTCGGATCCGGGAGGTATCTGGCCAGTCGTCCTCTCAGCGCATCGCGTGTAACCCTTGTCGCGTCGGAGCGGTAGTGGGCAATGGTACTCATAGGGAGCTCCGGAATCGCGAGTGGCGTGCGCACGACGCACCGGCACAGCAGCGACCTTTGCCGCGCTCGTCTCGGCGCGCAACCGACCGTAACGGCTTGTCTTGCAGCCAAAGCTGCGATTATTCCCATGGGTGGGAATAATCGCTGGCTCCGAAACCGCTGAGGTTTCGTCCGAAAGCCTATGTGCACGAACTGCGTCGGTGGTCTCTGGGTGGCGGGGTTGGATTACTGGCACATCAGGGCAATTCGTGGTCCAATACGTTGACACGTCGGATCTCGGGATGAGAGGGCCGCGCCATGCGGTACATGCTGTTGACCACATATGCGCCTGCGGCATTTTGTGACAGTCCGATCGAAGAATGGGCCTCGGAAGATATTTCGGCACACATAGACTTTCAGCGCGCGTTGGGGCAGGAGTTGGCCAAGTCGGGAGAGTTGATAGAAGCCCAAGGGCTCACCGGACCGGAGGCGGCTCGGGTGGTCTGCTCCGACGGTCGCTCGGCGCCGGTAGTCACAGACGGTCCCTTCGTCGAGTCCAAAGAGTTCCTGGCGGGCTACTGGGTCGTTGACGTGGACACCGCGGAACGTGCGTTGGAGATCGCCGCCCGAATCTCGGCGGCCCCTGGACCCGAAGGTCAGCCGATGGGGGAGTATGTCGAGGTCAGGGAGATCGCGAGCGGCCCGCCGAACGGCGACGGCGCGTGATGCGTTCGCGGCCGTGCCAGTGGACCGCGGGTCGCCGTATTCCCAGTCGTGAGAACGGTATTGCTGCATGTGTCAGGCTTGCATCGTGAGGTCACATATCGCAACGATCTTCGCAATCGCGACAACTGCCATATACGCACCGACGCGGGGGCGGTGACGTGATCCAAGCGGCAGGAACACTCGGCGCTTCGCTCGTCGTGGTACGTGGGTGGGAACTACTGTCCGCAGGCTTGTTTGTCGTGGGGATCCTAGTGCTTCGGCGGCGAAGAAATCCGGTGTATTGGGGGGTGTTCGCAGGTGCTGTCCTGGTTTGCCTCTTCGACTGGATCTGGAACAGAAACTGGTACGGAGCAGTCAGTTACTCTGATTACTTCATTCCAGCTTGGACCGCTCGTGGCGAGCGGCAGCCCGTCGCTTTGCCGCTCGTGTACTGCTTCTTCTTCGGTCTGCCGATGATTCAACTTCTGGAGCACAGAAGTGTTCTGGACGAGAGATTCGGTCGTCTCCAGTGGCCGTTGATATTTGGGCTGTTCGCCATTCCCCAGATGCCTTTCGAGATATTTGCGTCCAGAGTGTTGAAGCTATGGCATTACCACGAAGTTCCGCCGTGGACGTATCTCGGCGTACCATGGTCGAACGCGGTCTTCGCTGGTTTTCTCGGAATCGGCTTCTACACTGCCGGCCGGCTGGCGCTCCGATGGACCTGGTCCCCCGCCGATCGAGAAGGTTTGACGGCAACGGGACCCAGCTCGATCGACAGCCGGCTCGAGCGGTGGATCGTTGCGTTTGTTACGACGCTGGCTCTGTCGTCGCTAGTGCTCACAACGATCACGTACGCGTTCCTGCCCTGGTACATGGTGGTCAAGCCATGGGCGCCAACCGCTCCCGCTCTGTAAACGGAGCGCTACCGCTCTCTCGATCGTACCTAGCATTGCCTCGGTGGAGGAAACTGGACTCGATCAAGCTGCGATCGGTCAATTCTCGGCGCACTTGCTGAACAGCAGATCGAGTGAAATAGATTGTGCAGCAAGGGTATTCACGCATCCTCAGGTATGATCTGAATGTTTACGATCGTTGGAGGAACTGTGGTGAAGAAGCTTGTCGTAACGTTGATCGACGACCTCGATCCGAGCAGGCTTGCGAACGAAACAGTGGAGTTCGGACTCGACGGAATCACCTACCAGATCGATCTCAGCACCGATAATGCCGAGAGACTGCGTAACCTACTGCGGGACTGGGTCGCACACGCCACCCGAACAGTCGGCCCACGCCGACGGCCCTCCCGTACCTCCTCGTCCGCGGTAACCCGGCGAAGCCGACACGAATCCGAAGCGATACGTCGTTGGGCCCGAGCGAACGGTGTACGCGTGTCGGCCCGCGGCAGAATCGCTCAGACCGCCATCGAGGCCTACCAAAGGGCAGCCGATCCCGACTCCTCGGCATGATGAAGTCCGTGAGCCTCCCTCGCGGAGGCGAATCTCCAACTGAAGACCTCCGATAGGTCGAGGACGCGCCGCGGGTTCCGACCTAGTTGTACCCAGATGACATTTCGCACGTACACCAGGAGTCGCCGTGGCCACGCTCACCACCTACGTCTGGTTCGACAACGACGTGGAATACGCCGCGAAGTTCTACGCCGCCGTCATCCCAAATTCTCAGGTCAGAGAATACGTACGCGCTGCCGACGGCCATGTGCTCACCGCGACGCTGAACCTGGCCGGCCAGACGGTCACCTTGACGAACAGCGGTCCTGGCCATCCGGTGACCGACACCGTCTCCTTTCGGATAGCAGTCGACACGCAGGAAGAGATCGACCGGTTGTGGGATGCGCTGACCGAGGGCGGACGTGGCAGACCCTGCGGGTGGTTGACCGACCGCTTCGGATTGTCCTGGCAGGTCGTTCCTTCGATCCTGTCTTCACTGACGGCAAGTGAGGACGCAGTCAAGTCCCTGGCCGCCGATCTGGTGATGCGGACGATGACGAAGATCGACAT
The DNA here is from genome assembly GCF_040614455.1 of Nocardia sp. NPDC005978. Lineage (NCBI taxonomy): Bacteria > Bacillati > Actinomycetota > Actinomycetes > Mycobacteriales > Nocardiaceae > Nocardia > Nocardia sp. NPDC005978. The sequence continues at coordinate 37,226 of NZ_JBEXUS010000030.1, read as the reverse complement.
CAAGGTCCTGCGCGACGCATACGATCGTGGATGACGCCTGAGTGTCCGACTCGTTCATCAAGCGCGAGCAGCCGGGAAACCACCACGTTCTCGACGCGATCGAGGTCTTGCGCCTTGATGGCGGGGGCGCGCACAACGCCGCCAGGTGAATGCAACGCCGGCGGTCGCCCTAGCGGGCGCCAACTCGGCTGTCCGACCAAGCGCTGCGGCTAGGCGTGGCTTGCCGTCGAAGCATTCGTAGCGACATGAAGTGCAAAACAGCGTTATCAACGGGTGATGACATTCAGCACATTCCCACTCATGGGAAACTGTGAATCGGGAGTAGTGTAAACCGCACCTCGCATCCGGGATTCGCGTCTGCGAGTTGACCCGAATCCGCAAATATAGTTTGTATCAACTATCCGTTCTAACGCGGGCCGTTGTGGGCAACGGCGATGCGGAGGCAAATTATGTGGATTTCTAATGTCATATCTACAGGCGGTGCATTAGTCTCTGGTAGTCCTGTTAAAAGATGGATTTTAAATACTGCGGGCATAGCGGTCGTTGCGTTGTCAGCCATAGCCGGCGGCTGTGACTCAAATGTGGACGAACATCGACTTTCTGGGGCTAAGACGCCAAGCGCTAAAATCAGCGCAGAAGCTCAGCAAACTGCGCAAATTCCGGTACGTCAGCAGGACAACTTGCGACAGATCGAGCAGTCTCTACGACGTTACTCGGACGATTTGAACGGCTGGATACTCGAAGCTCTAGAGGTTCTGCGCCTCCATGAAATACCAGGTTCATACGAGGGGATTCATCGCAATATCATGCGCGAGTCGAGCGGGAATCCGAACGCAATAAATCTGTGGGACAGCAATGCTGCGAAAGGTATACCCTCGAAGGGCTTGCTGCAAGTCATTGATCCCACATTTTCGGCGTACCACGTGAATGGGACCTCCTGGGATATTTACGATCCCGTCGCAAACATATCCGCTGCGTGCAACTATGCGGCAGCCCGATACGGGTCAATCGATAATGTATACTCAGCATACTGAAGACAGTGGTGCTCAGCGACAATCAGCCCTTGGGCGCTGGTTGGCAAGTCTCTCGAGGACATCTCCATGCTCACCGGCGGAATCGCGCGTGACCTGCTCGACGCGATGACCCGCGTTCATCGGAGCTGTGATGACCTCTGTCGCTCGATCGCGTTGCACACCGGCGATCTATCGCGGACAACGCGCAACTCGATCGCACTGTTGGCCGAGTCGGACCGGACAATCGGATCGACCGTTCGAGCATCATTTCAGCGCACCGGCGAAGAACGGTCCATGGAAGAACAAGATTTTCGGCTTATCGCGCAGACGGATCGACCCGGAGTCAACTCCTCATTCGTCGTCGTAAGCAGCGCCGGGACGAGCATCTACAAACCGGCCGTTGGTGAACACCTCCTACCTGATGCCTCACCGCAGTTTCCCTCGGGGCCCGGCGGTATGGCGCAGCGGGAAGTAGCCGCCTTTCGCATAGACCGACTGTTCGGTTTTGGTAGAGTTCCTGCGACGGGCTTGGTAAATGGCCCGTTCGGGCCAGGCTCTAACCAACGTTTTGTAGCATCTCGACCGCCCAGCTTCAATGAGTCTTTTGATGCAATTCAAATGCAGCAGATGGCCGTACTGGACTACATTTTCGCCAACCAGGATCGCAAGGAAATACGAAATTATCGAATAACCAGCTCGGGTTCGATAGTTGCAATAGATAACGGGATGTGCTTTCCGCACCTACCATCACCGGATGGAGTGCAGTCCCGGTTCGTCACAGAACTTCGCGGAGTGCCGCTTGCGCCCGAAATCCGACATCGCGTCGATCTGGTACGGGCGGACGATATCAGGGTTGCGTTGCGAGATCTGGGGCTTCATGATTCGGCAGTAGAAGGTACTGTGGAACGTTTTGAAGAAATTCGAAGGCTCGGCCGGGTGGAGGGTGGTAATAGGTGGCTACCTTGAAGAATCGATTCAATAGGTATCAACGCTCGATCCCATCGATGTCCACGATGATCTACTCACGAAGGAGTTGACGGGGGATCGATGCTCGCAAGCGGTGGGGGGTTTCCATCGGTGCGAGCACGGACCTGATGCCTCTGGTTGGACGCGAGGCCTTCTTTCGCAGGTTTCTGCGTATCACCCGGCCCGGGGCCACGACCACGTGCCCTATCAGGGATAGCAGTCAGCCTTCGGTCGCCATCCGACCAAGGCGACGATACTGGCGCGGAGCGTCCCGCACGACCGCTGATGCCACGTCTTCTCGGAGCAGGGGAGGGAATCGGGCTGAATCGCGCCCCCCGCGGACCTTGTGTCTCAGGATGACGCCATGGCGTGGGTTGTGCGGTAGGTGTCGAGACCTGGGATTCCGTCAATACCATTGGGGGAGGGGAATTTGGCCCCGCAAGTGACCGGCCGACCTCGGCTGCTGTCGGGCTCAACGAATCGCGTACGACATCGCTGTGGTGCATTGCGTTTTCCATCGTCAGACTGGTGCCAGGTAGACGCTCCACGCCGATCGCTTCCGTGGCCGTGGCCGTGGGTGTGGGTGTGGGTGTGTCGATTGGCGGTGAGGTCTCGACAACCGCTGGTCGAGGCGACATGGGCGACGTGCGCTGCTCGGGAGCTGCGGGCGAGTCGACGAAATCTTTTGTATCTCGGCTGATTTGGTTCGAACCGGAAGGCCGCGTTTCCGAGAGGAGCTCTTCGTTCGGAGTTCTCAACTTCCTGAGCCCGGTAAGCGGATCGTCGTCGAGCGGATGGTGGTAACTCGGCTTCGGCTCGAGTACCGAATGCGGTGGAGTGGAGACCGGTATCGACTCCGACGAGTCCGGGCGGGTGCTGAAGTCCAACGGTGCGACCCCTGCCGCGAGTGTGCTCGCGTGCCCAGCTATGTCGTCAGCGTAGCGGTCGAGCATGTCGGCGTATCGGCGTACCTCGTCGGGCTCGATGAACAGTGCCGTCGGATCGGCCGGCATGTCCAGGGCGTCGCACGCGGCACGGTAGACGAGCGGGTCGAGTAACTGGGCGACTCGAGCTTCGAGCGGTTCGATGGCGCGGTTGATCACCTCAGCCAGGATGTACGCAACCAGAGTTTGTTCCATGGCCAGGCACAGCCTGCGGCCCGCTTCCGTGATCGCAGGAATCAAGGTCGCGGACAAGCCCGACGTGGCCACTGTGGCTCCCAAGGCTGACACGTAGCTCGCCGCCAGCGCCGCAAGTTCGGCCAGGACAGCCGCCTTGACCGTCACGACCACAACCGCTGCGGCATCGAGCGCAACCGCGACCGCCTCGCACATGCGTTCCAGGTCGCCCATATGCTGGGAGCTCATCGCACCCCACGCACGCAGCAATTGCTGATAGGAGTACCCCGAGTAGACCGCACTCATATCCTTCACGGCGCCTCCAGCGGCCGAGTGCGTCTCCACCACGTTCGCTGCGAATATTCGCACGTGAGTAGCGAGTTCGCGGATATCGTCCTCGTTCACATCCGGATACGGGACTCCGCACACGTTGAGAAAAAGGACTACCTCACTCGGAATCTGCAATGCCATCGCCGGCGACCTTCCAGCTCTCCAGTGACGTCATTGTCTCCGCGTCGCCGGCGATTCACCGGTCGTGGGAAGCCTACCCAGCTCGGCCCTGGGTGATCTATACCCCGCAGGCTCCCGCATAGCGGACTTCCTCCGCCGGCAAGCTGGTGGACTTGGGCGGCCACTGAAAGTTGCCGCGGACCCCGTTCCGCTACGGTAGAACACCGCTGCCCCCAGATGTGTTGTGCGCCAATATATCCGGGCCAGGTTGTCGTTTTGGTCACTGCCAGTCACCCGGGGACGCGGCCGCGGGAGGCACGCGTCCCCGGGCTTCGAATGGGCCAGTACGGGTGGGGAGTCCCGATCTCCAGCCCTGCCGATGAGGGCGGATTCAGTCTGCGCTATTCCCAACGGTGGGCGCCGTGATGCTCATTGCGATGTGTTTGATGTGCGCAGACAGCTCCGTCGTCGATTCGCGCAATTCCGAAGATCCGAGCCCGATCGATGTTCCCGTCACCGAGAAGCGCGGTACCCGGTGCTAGATTTCGGCATGAGTACCAGGGAGTCGGGCAACCCCGAACTGTATTTCGACTCCGACAGTGTCAGCTCCGCGAACTCCAGGCTCAGCGGCGCGCTCGAGGATCTCGCCAAGGTCCTCGAGAAGCTGAAGCACGGCACACCGGACAGCTCCGTCCTCGGGGACAGCAATGTCACCGCGGCCTGCACGACTTTTCGTGATGTGTGGCGACGCGAATCCCACTTAACCATCTCGGCTACCGACACCGTAATCTCTCTCGTCTCTCGAGCCACGGTCGGCTTCAAGGAAGCTGACCGAAACAGTGCTACCGCGATAGCGGCCACGATCCAACCGTCCACCGTCGCGGAGCCGGCGACGACCCCCAATCCAGACGACAGCGCACCACCGTCCGATTTCGCTCCACTTCGTTGAGATGAATGAAACACCCCGCACAGACGAGCAGTTGCTCCGGCTCGACATCCACGCAGCGTTCGCCAATACCACGAACCCCGACCGGACATCTCAGTTCGTGCCCGGAGATGTCATCGTTTCGGCGGCCCTGCGATTGGAAGCAGCCGGGGTAGGTCCCCACCCCGTGGCGGTCCTCGCAGGATGCGTCCGCGCCCTAGGCCTCGATGAGACACTGCGACTGCCCGAACTCTTACCAGCTACTGCAGCATCACAGCTGATACGGGACTGGACCGCGCGGCTGGTCCCGGGTCCGAATGTAGCCCGGGACGAAGCGTTGGCGCGATTATTCGAATCCGTTGCCACCGTGATGAGGTCACGGCGCGCGACTACCCGGTACCGGTTGTCGCGGGTCCCCTGGACTGGGCAAGCGCCGAAATCTGAACACAGCCGATGAGCGGCCCGGTATGGCAGCACGTAGGAGCCGGGCTGATCGGCGGGGCCATCTCCCTGGCTCCGATACCGGGTGCGGTATTCCTCGGCGGCGCTGTCGGCGGTGTCCTCACCGGACTCGCCAACGGCCGATCAGGACGAGAACTGCTGGCAGACGCCGCGATCGGCGCCGCGGGTGGCTGGTTCGGCGGTCACGTCCGCGCGGTCGCCGGCGCAACCGGCATGATGTCCAACCTGAACATCGCCTCCGCGGCCCCCCTGGCTGCCAAGATCGCCCAGGCTCTCGGAGCCGGCGCGTCGAGCATGCTCGCGACCGCGCTCTACGACCACTTCGCCGATGCTCCACGAGAAATCGCCATCCCCGGAAAAAGCACCCGATTACGAGCTCTGGAAACTGTGCTGGCCGCACTGGGGGAGGCCGACTCCGTGAAACACCTGCGGCAAGGGATCGATATCGCCCTGCAAATTCCCCCGCTGCCCGGAGTCGCACCCGGAATAGAAGCTGAAGCGGACGTTTACTCGAGCGCCTCCGCTCTGTGCAAGCGAGCACAGGACAACTTCGAACGAACCGCAACATTCGAATTGCCCAACGCATGGCATGGCCAAGCGGGTCAGACGTTGTCAGAGTCCGTTCTCGCCCTGTCCAGCGGCACTTCGCATGCTGCCGACGCGTTGGCCTCCGCCAGCGGCGCGCTACAGCATTGGGCTGACACAGTGACCACCACACAGGCCGAGGACACCGCCGCGACAACAGCAATGCGGGACGTACGGGAAAAGCTGAACACGCTGTCCCACAACGCCGCTCGCATCGCGGCCATCACCGGTTGTCAGGCGCGAATCGACGCGACGCGAGACTTCGAAGCCGCCGCGACAACAACCGTATCCACCATCGGAGCCGCAGCTCAGGCCGCGCGTGCCTCCAAAGTCGGAGCAGGGATTGACCCGTTGACCGCCGAAACACTCGCCTACACGGGAAGTGACCAGCAGTCGTCAGATCCCTCCGAGGACATCCTGACTCCTATCGGACTGGCGCGTGCCTCACAACGGGCTGCCGTGCTCACCCCATCCGACCGATCCGCCTTCGGGAAACTCCTGGCCAACGCCAAATCACCGCAGGAGGCGGCCTACCTGTGGGAAGCGCTCGCCGCCGGGTACTCCCTGCCCGACATCACAGCCTTCGACCAACAAATCCACCCTCACGGCGACGATCTGCAGTGGCTCGAACGTCATCTACACGTCCAAGACCTCGTCAACTATCAGGCAGAAGGCACAGGGATAACGGTACCCATCGGCTACTCCCTCGATGACCCGGCCGTCAAAGCCGTCTATGAACAGAACGACGAAAACTGCACCACTGCGTCGGTTCTTGTCGCCCGCCTAGACGCCGACCCGGTACTGATGCTTGGCATCACCACCGGAACCGGGCCCGCCGCCGTCGATGGCCCTGTCGTCGGCGATGACAGTCCCGGCGCGTTCCGTGATCGCCTTGTGCATGCTTTCAACGACAACTTCGACCCCGACCGGACACCCTGGCCCAAAGGCAACCAGAACATGGTGAACGACCTGATCACACCCATCACCGGGACCCGTTACGAGATGCACACACTCTCGAGCCAGGAGGCTCGCGAAGCCGTCCTGCCCCGCATACAAGCCGCTGTCGCGGCCGGCCAGCCGATCCCACTCGGCCTGGACCTGCCTTCCGGCCGCGAAGGACACCAGGTGATCATCATCGGACAACGGCCGGGCCAACTCGAGATCTATAACCCCTTCGGCTACACCGAGTGGGTAACAACGGAACAGTTCGTCAACTCCCGGATGCCTTTCCGCCCGATACCGGCAAGAATCATCCTTCCCGATTGAGTCATAAGAGACTATGTACAGAGGAGCTTCGTCGAAGCAACTCGCTCTCGGCATCTCTCGATGCCGAGACCGAGTTGCTTTTTCGCAAGTGGCATGGTCTGCGCTCTGACTCGCACCACCTCCGACAAGAGCGCGGGGTCCGTGGGGAGGGCGAGCATCTACAACTCTGGTACGCGCCTGCCATTTGCGAAGATCGAATAGAAATTTGAAACCTAATGATAGCGAACGTGTTTCGTTCACAACTGTACTCAAAAGTCGGAACGACCTCGGCCGACTTCTTCCCAGTCGTGGCGGGCTGACATCCACCTGCTAACCGGGCTGGCCGGCTCCTCCGAATGGTCCCACCATAGGTCCCGTACTACGGCAAGCGTTCCCATGCCGCAGAGTGTGGCCAGTCCACGCTTACCCGAGGACGAACTCCGGTAGCGGGATCCAGCACTGGACTCGCGGGAGTTTCATCACGGAGGGTCAGGCTATGCGGGGCCGCCACGTAGAAAATCCATATCGAGGCGAAGTTCTGAGATGTTGTGTCCTGCGCCGGGTGTGAAGGGCGCGGAAGGCCATCCGAGCTCAGTGTAGAGGTAATGCTCCTCTTTCAGGTCGAATACCGTGACCGGGTCAGCAGCGTCTCCCAGCCTCGCGAGTCGGTCTGAGCGTTCGCGAAATAGCTCGCTGCCGGCCCTAACCTCCTCGGTCCATTGTTCGGGGGTCGAGAACAAGTCGTTGTTGAAGTCGTTCGGTGCGCTCGGGGGCATACCGTGCCGCTCCAGCGACCAATTCATCAGCAGTCGAGAGCAGCGGCCGTTGTAGTCATTCCACGGATGAATCGACGTGAAGCGCTGCTGAAGCTCGGCTGCCAGTCTATATGGATCAGCACCCGGCTCGCCTTTTGCTGAGTTGTACCATTCGCACAATGACTGAAGTTCCGTGCGTGCGTTTTCCGGTGAGATAGTGCGATATTCTATTATCGCATGGGGAAAATTTGTGTTCACCGATCCCGGTGGAAGGTAGTTTACGTAGGGGTTGGCTTGCAGCACATCCACCTGCTGTTTGGTCAGTGCAGTCCATTGCGCGCAACTGCGCATGTCTGTCTGATTCACGAATTCTCCACCCAGACCAGGTTTGGAGAACCGAGAGATATTTTGGTGTACTTCGGTCATGAAGGGCACTGTCAGGTCTGTGTCGGTATGTTTCCGGGTGAATGTCCGTGCAGCGAGGTAACCTGCCCATTCTTCTTTGGAGAACAGCAATTCGGGGCTGGGCTGTCGCGCGATCACCGCTACTTCCAGAAGCGGCCTGTCGATCACCAGGCTTGCTTCGAGTGCGCGTTGTCCGGGGGTACGCAATCCTAGCTCGGCCGTCCCGGCGACGATCGCGAGCGCCACCTCATCGCCTTTCCCGGCCAAGTGGTCGTTTGCGGGATGCACGGGTGGATTCGAGGGATGGATCGGATGCGTCTGGGATGAGGGTGGCGCATGGCCGGCTCCACTCGGACCGGTGAACACCGTTTCGTGTCGCCTGATGTCGTCGCCGTGGAGCTGATCTGCTCGCTCGGTTTCGCGCAGGTCATCTCTCACGAGGTGGGCAGCACTTCGATGCTCGTCCTCGAGCTTCCCTGCCGTCTTGTGAGACAGGAGGTGCGTCAAATACTGAACAACATCTGTGAGTAGCGTCGAGATCGAAGAGGCCAACCGATCCCTTTCTGAGCCGGCACTGAACCCAATTCCGATGAGGATCATGGTATTTGCTCGACCGCGGCGGCGACTTCGCATGGGTGGGAGTCTCTCGCGAATCAGTGCGTGATCGGCCTCGAAGTCGGCAGACTCGAGCGCAGGTATCTCCATGGCAGGGAAGTGGTGGGTGCGGTTTGCTCGATACATTCGGCGTGAAGCAATGGTCTCTGCCCGGTGAGGGCCGGCCCGTATGCGAACGCTGCGGTCCACGAAGGGGCCTGTCTTATGTCGGTGTCTACCTGAGGTGCTCATATGTCCGCGGCGACTCCTCCGCTGTCCCCGCGCGTGGACAGGCTGCAGAGTTCGGCTATTCGGGACCTGCTCGAGCTGACGGCTCGTTCTGATGTCATCAGTCTGGCCGGCGGACTGCCGGACGCCGAGTTGATGCCCCTGGATCGGATTGCCGCCGCCGCGGACGCGGCGCTGTCACGACGACAAGTACTGCAGTACACCGAGACTCCAGGATGGACCGCGTTACGTGAGGTGCTCGCGGCACGCGAATCCGAGCGCGTCGGCCGCTCGGTTCCGGTGGGCGAAATCGTTGTGACACACGGTTCGCAGCAAGCGCTGTCGTTGCTGACGGACGTTTTGGTGGATCCGGGCGCGCTGGTCATCGTCGAGGATCCCGCGTACGTCGGTGCGCTGCAGGTTTTTCGCGCAGCAGGTGCTCGGGTGGTGGCTGTGCCACTCGATGGGGAGGGTATGAGGATATCTGTGCTGCGTGAGCTGCTGGGGCAGGGACAGCGCCCGGCGATCGTGCACACGGTCACCAACTTCCATAACCCCGGCGGCGTCACCATGAGTCCTGCTCGCCGTCGCGATCTTGCCGGTCTTGCTGATCAGTACGGCTTCTGGGTCATCGAGGACGATCCGTACGGCGAGCTCGCGTTCGAGGACCCCACTCCTGCTCCAGCTGCTACATACTCGGCCAACGTGATTCGTTTGTCCAGCACTTCCAAGATCCTCGCTCCCGCGCTGCGGGTTGGCTGGATGGTCGCACCGGGGAAAGTATGTCGTGCGGTGGAGCTGTTCAAGCAGGGGGTTGACCTGTGCGGGTCGGCGCTCACCCACCAGATTGCCGCAGAACTGCTCGCAGACACCGAATGGCTTGCCGCCCACTTGAATGCGGTGCGGAGGATCTACGGTCTGCGTGCTGAGGCTTTGGCCGGCGCCGTGCGGAAACGCTTCGGTGATCGGGTTCTCGCACGCGAAGCGACGGGTGGCATGTTCATGTGGGCCTCGTTCACCGACGGCACCAACACCCGGGCCTTGCTTCCATATGCTCTCGACGCAGGTGTCGCGTACGTTCCGGGCTCGGCATTCGCGGTCGCCACCAACCACGCTCGAAGCATGCGCCTGTGCTTCGCCACCTGCGAAGTCCAGACGTTGAAAATCGCGGTCGATCGCCTCGCCCGTGCTCACAACGCACTGTCGAGCCGAGCCCGCACTCGGGGGTAGGCGGCGCCCGCTCGCACGATGCAATCTTCTTGAAGTGACTGGTGCGGGAAAAGGTGTATGCCGTCGGGCGTTGGGAAGTCGCGTGGCTCACGATGGCGAGTGGACGGCCCAGATCCACCGCGGCATCAGGCGGGGAGTCGACCGGCAATCATGGGGATGACGATCGTCGCAGCGACAATGTGGGTGAGCATCAGGAGCACTTTCGTGGGTCCCGATGCTTGCACTACGAGGTCGGGTATCAGCGACAGCCCAGTCAGCCCGACTGTGATGCGCACGAACAGGCCACGGGGGTGTGCTGTCGTTCTGTTCAGCACCGCGGAAAGCAGCAGTCCAGCCGTGGAGGAAATCCCGGTCAATAACGCGAAACCGGATAGGGGGATCGGTGCTTCGCCGACCACGAGAGTGATACCCGCGGAACGGCCGACCGCGGCGACAAGAGTGGTGGCCGCCGCAGCGACGGCCACTGCGATCAGGCCGGTGCCGACGAGTGTTCTCGAAGACGCGGTAGCTGTGTCGGACATCGGGAGCCTCCCAGGTCTGCCGCCGACCCCGTGCCGGTCTTCGAGATGGCTACGAACACGCGTGGCTCTTTTCGACATCTCGGGTGAGCACCTCGACGCCGAATGTTGAATCGTGACTTCGTCTGGTCCGATCGGCTATCCCAGTTGGGCACGGCGACGCGTCAAGTGGGCCGTCTCGGCAGAGTTTCCTGTCATGGCGATAGCGGTGTCGTAGGCCGTGCGTGCCTGCAGAGTGCGCCCCAGACGTCGAAGCAGTTCGGCCCGGGCGGCGTGGTAGATGCGATAGCCGGCCAACCTATCGCCCAGTCGGTCGATGGTCGCCAAAGCGACTTCGGGTCCGTCGAGTTCGGCGACCGCGATGGCTCTGTTGAGGGCGACGATGGGCGACGGATCGAGGATGATGAGCTGATCGTAAAGCGCTACCACCTGCGACCAATCGGTATCGCGTGCCTCCCGGGCCGAAGTATGCACGGCGTTGATAGCCGCGAGAACCTGATACCTGCCCGGGCCGGCTCCGGTGATTGCGGCCGCGAGGCGCTCGCGTACGAGTTGGTGACCCTCGTGAATGAGCGCGGGGTCCCAGGCAGCCCGATTTTGCTCATCGATGGTGACGAGTTCGCCGGTGGTTGAGATACGGGCGCCACGCCGGGCTTCGGTAAGCAGCATCAGAGCCAGCAATCCGGCAACCTCGCCGTCATCGGGCAGGAGAGTGCGGATCAGGCGCGTGAGGCGAATAGCTTCGATGGTCAGATCCTGACGGATGGGGTCGGTGTCGGGCCCGGTCGCGAGATAGCCCTCGTTGAAGACCAGAAAAAGGACAGCCAGAACACCTGACACGCGCGCGGGCAGATCCGAGGCCGCCGGGACTCGGTAAGGGATCCGCGCGGCTTTGATTTTCGCTTTCGCCCGGGTGATCCGCTGCCCCATGGTGCTTTCCTGCACAAGAAAGGCCCGTGCGATCTCCGGAACTGTCAGTCCCGCAACCATACGCAAGGTGAGGGCGACGCGTGCCTGCATGGCCAGTGCCGGGTGGCAGCAGGTGAAGATCAGCCGAAGCCGTTCGTCTTCGATAGCGCCAGATGCCTCGGGCGGTTCCTTGTCGAACAAATGCCGAGACTCCTTCTGTTTGCTCTCACGCTTGCTCTCTCGTCGGATGCGATCGATTGCTTCGCGACCAGCGGTAAGAGTGAGCCAGGCACCTGGGTTGGGGGGGATGCCGTCGGTAGGCCACCGTTGCACGGCTGTCGCGAAGGCCTCCGCTGCTGCCTCCTCGGCGATGTCGAAGTCGCCGAAACGCTGGATCAGGGCGGCTATCACCCGGGCCCACTCTTCGCGGTGGGCACGGATGATGGCCGCATCGGCATGACGACTGCTCACAGAAACGGCCGTACCTCGACCTTCCGGTTACAGGCTTTGGATCCTGCGCAGGCGAGCTTCAGGGCTACATCGAGGTCGCGAGCTTCGATGACCCAGAACCCGATCAGGTACTCCTTGGATTCGAGGAACGGCCCGTCGGTGAACAGCGCCTGAGTGCCTCGGTTATCGATCACAGTGGCCGACTCGGGTGTCCCGAGACCGCCGGCGAACACCCAGTGCCCGTTGGTTTTTAGGTCGGCATTGAAATCGTCAACCGCGGCCTGCTCGGCGTCGTCGATCGCATTCTGATCGGCGGGCTTGTCGGCTTCGGTAGCTTCGCGGATCACGGAAACCAAATAGTGCATCGTGTGCATCTCCTGTCAGATGACGGCTGACCAATCTGCGGTGTGATCAGGTGGTGTGGGTCGGGGCAGCGGGAGTGTGCTGCATTGGTTGGCCCGTCTGTGGTTCTCGCGACGGTCCAGCCCGGTGAAGGGGCTCGCTTCCTTACGATGTGTTTTGTAGTGCATCTGAACAACCGCGCTGTCGAAGGTTGTCACGTCCATTAGCTGCAGGGCCGAGGAGTCGAATCCGCTGGGGAACAGTTTCCTGCCTCGGCCCAGCAGCACAGGGTGTACAAACAACCGGTATTCATCGATCAGGCCGTGCTCGATGAATGGTGCAATGGTTGTGGCTCCTCCGAACAGCATCATCTTGCGGTTGGGTGTCGCCTTTAGCGCGGCGACTTCGTCGATCAAATCGTGGGTCACTACTCGTGTGTCCCAGCCTGGGCTGTGCAACGTTCGTGAGAATACGAGCTTGGGTGTGCGTTTCCAGCATCGCGCGAAGTCGGTGTAGAACGGGGAGATGCCGGGGTCCCTATCAGCTGTCGGCCAGAATGAAGCCATGATCTCGTACGTCTTCCGCCCGTAGAGGAACATGTCGGCGTCGGTCAGCTGGCTTACGAACGGCGCGCAGAGTTCTTCGTCCACGATCGGCCAGTAGACGTCGTCGTACCCTTCGGAGTAGCCGTCGAGTGACGTCTGCATCCACAGCGTTATGGTTCCCATGGCAACTTTCGTTCCTGTCAGGTGCCGCCGACAGGTCGGCCTTCTCCTGAGTCGGGCATCATCGTCTGATCGTGTTGTTTCCCAAGTGGTTCGGTTGCCGAGTGGAAGGCCGAATCATGTGCGGGATCGGTGTCAGATTCTCGGGCACTGCGCACAAGCGGTGGAACATCTTCCACACCGGTTGTCAGGCGGTGGCGAACTGCGGGCGTCCAACCGGCCGGTAGACCTGGATGGAAACCCCTTTGGAGTCCGTTCGCGAGTGCACCGACTCCAGAGCGGTGTCGAGGCCGTCGTCAGGGAAGAGACGAGCGCCCTGGCCGAGAACGACCGGCACAACCAGCAAGGTCATTTCGTCGACCAGATCGTGTTCGAGCAGCCATCTGATGAGGGTGCGGCTGCCGTGTACCTGGAGTTCACCGCCCGGTTTGGCCTTGAGCTCGTTGATCGCGGCGACCAGGTCGCCGGAAAGGACGGTCGTGTCCTGCCATGGGGGTGTGGTGAGCGTCGAGGTGACGAGATATTTCGGTGCCTTGTTCAGCGCGATGCCGATGGGGTGCGTGCGCATCGCGTCGACCGTTCCCCATGAGCTCGCGAACATCTCGTAGGTTCGTCGCCCATAGAGAAACCCCTCGGCTCGTTGATAGGTCCGGGTGATGTAGTCCATGGTGTCGCCGTCTCCAGCGCCCATCGCCCACCCGCCACGCACGAAGCCGTTTGTGCGGTCTTCATCGGAGGTCCCGCCGTTCCCCTGCATCACGCCATCGACGGTGATCTGCGTCATGGTCGTCAGCTTCATAGCCACGGTCCCCTTCTCTTCGGGCACCCGGTAGTGCCCTCTCACCTTCACTACGAACACCGTCGGTTCGATTCGACAGGGGATGTGAATTACGGTGTCGGATGTGCCGGAGAGATAGTCCCGGGCGGAGAGATCGGCCAGCGCCTCAACCATGTAGGTGAGGACATAGTCGAACTCATCGATGCGTTGATGTCTCAGGACACAATCGCCCGCAACGAACGGTCGGGAAAATGCCTGTTCAGAGCGTCGGTGGCAGGCCGAACGCGGGGAACAACTCGGCCGGGAACGACGTGATCTCCACGATCCTGCCGTCCGCGATCTGCAGCAAATCAAGGACTTTGGCCTCAAACGCTCTACCGCCGGGCGGCCGGATGTAGTGGGCCAGCGCAGGCTGCCGGTTCGCGCGCGTCGACACGCTGCGCCACTGCCCGAAATAGGCGGGCGACGCGGGGTCGAACGCCTGCACCAGACCGGCGATGAACGAGTCTCTGCCGTTCCAGAGCGGATCGGGATCCCCCGGTACGCAGGATACGAGCATCGGCATGGTGACCCGCACGTCCTCGTGCAGGAGAACGACCATCGCGGCCGCGTCGGCGCGCTCCAGGGCGGACATGTAACGGTGCAGCAGGGCGCGCTCGGCCTCGGTCGGGTCCTCGGCGGGCGCCCACTCGATACGCGAAGGGGGCAGGTGCTCCTTGAGCGTGACCCGGGCTCGTTGCAACGCGCTGTTGACCGAGGCCACGCTCACCTCGAGCAAGTCGGACGTCTCGCTTGCCGGCCACCCGAGCACGTCGCGCAGGATCAGCACGGCTCGCTGCTTCGGCGGCAGATATTGGATGGCGACAAGGAATGCGAGCTCGATGGTCTCTTTCGCCACGACCGCGGCGTCCGGCTCGGCCTCGCTCGGTGCCGCCCGCTCGAGCATCCGGTCCGGGTAGGGCTGCAGCCACGGGATCGCGTCCGGCGACTGCGACGACGTCCCCGATGTGGCCGCCACCCGTGACCCCCGCGGCTGGCGCGGATTGCGGGCCAGGAAGTCGAGGCAGGCGTTGGTGGCGATGCGGTAGAGCCAGGCACGGAAGGTGGACCGGCCCTGGAAGGTGTCCCGCTTGCGCCATGCTCGCAGGAAAGTCTCCTGCACCAGGTCCTCGGCGTCCTCGTAAGACCCGAGCATGCGGTAGCAGTGGACCTGCAACTCGTGGCGGTGGCCGTCGACCATCGCCACGAAGCGCTGTTCGTCGACGGACTCGTAGTTTCCAGGCTCGACACGGCTCACGGATCGCGCCCTGCTTTCGGAAGACAAACCGTCGATGAGAACGATCGATGTTACCACGCTGAGCCCGCCTTTCAGATGTCCATCACGCGGTGACCAGCGGATATGTGAACAAACTCTGCCCTGGCCAGCGCGCCTTCGGAGATCAAGGATTGCGTGCGCTCACGATGACACGCCTCGAGTTGAGCAACCTGGGGCCTTCTTACAGGGCCCCGAATGGTGGGTCGGACACGCGATCCGCGAAGAGGGCTTCTGATCCCGCTTAGGATCAGTCGCTCACATCGGCCGACACCAACGGGGCCGGCTGTCCGGCGGCATTCGGCTCTTCGCCCTGCGGCGGGACCTGTTTGAGTCCAGTGATGGCGAGAACCGCGAGCCCGATGAAGAATACGGCCGAGACCGTGGCGACGATGTTCACCCCATTGATAAAAGCCTCTTGTGCGGCGCTGAGCAGCGCCGGGCCGCTCGGCGCGGGGGTCTCGGCGGCGGTCACCGCAGCGCCGGCGATGCTCTCGCGAGCCGCCTCGGCCGAGCTTCCGGTGACACCGCTCGGCACGTCGATGCTCAGCCGGTAGACGACGGTGCCGATGAGTCCCAACAGCGCGACGCCCAGCGCGGTGCCGAACTCACCCAGACTTGCGGAGAGCGAGCCGGCCGAGCCGGCCTTCTCCTCCGGCGCGGAGGTCATGATCAAAGTGGCGCTCAAGATACCGATTACACCACCTCCGGTCGACGTGACGATGAGTCCGGCCATCAGCAGCCCCATCCCCGAGGTGGTGCTCACCTGCGAGATGATGCCCATGCCGATCGCGGCGACCACCGCGCCGACGGCGAGCACGTAAGCTGGCCGGACCTTGCGGACCAGGCCAGAGGCGACGCCGCCTGAGACGATCAGGGCGATGGACGGTGCAAGCATCCAGGTGCCGACGGATAGCGGCGACAAGCCCTTGACCAGCTGCATGTAGAGGATGACCATCAGCATGACGCCCCCGGAGATAAGCGGAGCGATTAATGCGAGCAGGGCCGAGGTCGACAGCTCCCTGATGGAGAAGAGACTGAGATCGAGCAGTGGGTGTTCGAGTTGCCGCTGGCGGCGCAGGAAGAGCGCTAGGAAGACGATACCGGCCAGGACGGAAGCGATCGGCGGGATCGCCCAACCGCTCCGGCCGATCTCCTTGAGGCCGTAGATCAGGGGCAGCAGGGCGGCCAGCGAAACTGCCACGCTGACGAGGTCGAGCCGGCCCGCGGCGGGGTTGCGTGACTCGGGCACAAGGAACGGCCCGAGGATCAACAACAGTGCCATGATCGGCGCACCGATCAGGAAAATCGATCCCCACCAGAACGAGCCGAGCAGCAGGCCGCCGACGACCGGGCCGAGTGCGATGCCGGCCACCAACGAGGTGCCCCAGATGCCCATCGCGGCGCCGAGCTGCTTGGGATCCTTGAATATCGTGCGGATCAAGGCCAACACCGAAGGTGTGACGGCCGCGCCGGCGATACCCATCAGGGCGCGGGCACCGATGAGCATCCCGGTGGAGGTGGAGTAGGCCGCCAGTAGGGATGAGGCCAGGAAGGCTGCCGCGCCGACGAGCAAGACCTTCCGCCGACCGATTCGGTCACCCAGCGTGCCCATGGTGACCAGGAAACCGGTGATCAGGAAGCCGTAGATATCCATGATCCACAGCTGCTGGGTTCCGTTGACGCCTAGGTCCGCACTCACGCTCGGCAGCGCCAGGAACATGATGTTCATATCCACCGCGGCCAGCATGGTGGGTAGGCACAGTACCGCAAGCGCGATCCACTCCCGCGCCCCAGATTTGGGAGCAACTTCGACTGAAGTCATCGCTCTCGATCCTCTCGTCTCCGCGTGCCGATCCGTCGCGGCAACACATGTATAAGACGGATTTGAGCTAGAAAACTCATCTCACCGTCCATGCTCGGCGGGTGCCTGACGGACTCGTTCGGACACTGTCTTGTTCGGTATGGCGATGGCAGCGGCCGACATCGCCGGGTGGGCGGAAATGGCGTTGCTCGCCCGGTTCGCAAGCGATGACGAGATGGGACGTATTGAGCAGTGCGCCAGCGATTGTGCTGTCAGGTTTAGCAATCACATGGATGTCGTGGCGGGGGTAATTCCTGGACCAGCAGTCGTGTCGGTGTAACAGCAATCGCGGTTGCCTGCCTCTTCCCAATTGACCAGCCATCCACACACGGATCGACCGGCTCGGCGACGTACCAGCAATCGTGGTCTGGTCATCCTGATCGACGGGCGCAGCACTCAGTGCTTGGAAAGTGTTCGGCAGCATCGCGCTGCTCTGCTGTTCGCGGTGACCAAGGACGTCCCGCAGTCCGTTGCTGCCGTTGTCATTTCGACCAGGCGCGCCCTGCCACTGATCGCGCTGACAGCATGTGCGGGGCGATGGCTACCGGGTACTTACCCGCTCTGCCTCCGTCTTCATCAGGTGCGTAGCCTATCCGCGCTACAGACCTTGGCTGCCTTCGCTGTGCCGACACATGCGCGGCCAATCGGCTGATCGCGCGTCTGGCGAGCGGCTCGTCGAGGCTCGGTGGAATACGCGCCGGAATTCCGCTGAACTGGAGAGATACTGGTAGCCCGGATCCCTTGCGAAGTCCGGCTAGCCGGGGTCGCTTGATTTATTGCTACACCTTGCGACCCATGTAGGACAGCAGCTTGGTCTGCTCGTCAGCGTCGGGGCCAACGGGGATCTCCGGACCCGACACCCGCGGGTTGCGAATCGCCTCGTCGCCGACCATCTTCAGCGACGCCCACAACTTCGGTATCTCGCTCGGGTCGATCGACTCGTCCTGTCCTGTGGCGCGGGCCAGGTCCCAGCCGTGGATGGCGAGTTCGTTGCAGACGGCCCGGTCGATCGCCTCGGCGAACGTCCAGCGGCCGAACCGGCCGTCGAAGATGGCCTGCGACCGCACCGGGTCGGCGAGGTCGCCGGCGATCCTGTCGCTTGCGTGCTTGAACGCCGCCAACGGGTCCTGGTCGACGGTCGGGCCGGGGCCCAGCCGCCTACCGACCATGCTGAGATGGACCGCGCACATCTCCGTCACGTGGCCCACCAGGTCACGCACGTTCCACTCGTCGCACGGCGTGGGATCGCCCCAGCCGTTCGGCGCCACGCCCTCGATCTTGGCGACGAAGGCCGCCGACAGACGCCCGTAGCGCGCAGCGATCTCCTGGGTGCCCTCGCTGACCGCGGTGTTCGGCTGGTGGTCCTCGGTCGATGGCATTTTTCCTCCTGCTGGTAGACGGCCGGTTGCAATCGATCTTTCGATTGTTTGGGCGCCGCGCGGCCGGGTGAGCCGGCAACGGGGCATACCTATACGACGGCACGATGGCGGGAAAGTGATCGGTCACCACCACGCCGGCCAGGCGCTGCCCGGCTTTAGCGGGGCTCGCGCTGGCGGGCACCCACAAACGTCGACCCCCGTCAGCCCTCGGTGCGCCTGGAGCAAGTAACCGACGGATACAGCGCTCTGCTTCGAGTCAGGAGTGGGAGGATGCTGGACTGGGACAGCTGTTGCGTACTCGTACGAAGCGAGCGAGCAGGTCCTGAACGAGACAGCCTGTGTTCGTCTCATTCAGGAAGTAGGTGGCGGCGTCGGAAGCAGTCTGCGACGATGCGCTGGCCTATTGACCCACCCGGCTGTCAGGGACGGTTGAACTCTCCGTTGGCAGCGCCGGCAAGGAACGCATCCCACTCGCCCGGTGTGAAGACCAGGGGTGCGCCGCCAAGATTCTTGGAGTCTCGGACGGCGACTCGGCCATCAGGGATGTGGGCTACCTCGACGCATGCAAGTGCTTCGCATCCACTCGCCTTGTGCCAGAACAGTTTCAGCAGTTCTTCGATCGTCAGCGGCAAGAAGTCCATCGCAAAGCTCCATTCGGACGTGTGAAGTGGGGGAATTCGCATTTCAAACGATATGGCGTTCCCATTCCAGGCAAACGCACTCGGCTACTGACAACTATCACATGATCGGTCCGTCGCATCGCGCGTGAATTGCATTGGGCCGCAACGTCGGTCGACACGCTCTGCGTTCGCGTGGCCGGCTGTTCCCACCCTTGGGATCTGCCTCGAAGCGACTCCCCTGCATGGGTAGGACACTTGTCACCTGCCGATCCAGCGACCCTGTGTCCTCGAGGCAAGGGCGTCGACGAAGACGAGGTACCCGATGGCCGTAAATAGCGAGGGCCGTTCCCGGATAGAGGTCCTACTGGGCAGGCTGTCGACGGAGGCGGTCATGGGCCTCGCGTCGCAGATCATGACCGCGAGCGATTCCACCGGAGTCGCGCCATCCGGCGAGAATTGCGATCGCTACACGCACGTGCGAGCGGTACCCACACCTGACAGTTTGCTAACCGCTGAACATTTGGCCAACATCGAGGAACTGCTTGGTCGTCCCTTCGCTGAACCGTCCGATGGCGTCTTCGCGCACGGTGCGAACGAGCGCTTCACGATCAGGGCTCTTCGGGTGTCGGGGGACTTCAGGAAGCACGAGTGGGAGGACGAGCAGGAGTTCGATGGCTACTGCGATCACGAGATCGGCGTGATCGAGGCTGACTACAACGCACTGGTGGCAGCGTTGGCTCGACAGTGGGGGCCGCCCATCACTGTCGACATGGCGGTGTTTGTCCCTGTCCTCAGCGTGGGCGGCCCTCTGCCGACTGTCGTTGATGCGCTGGTGGACGCGGGCTTTTTCGGCTCGTTCCCGGCTTGGAATCGTGGCGGCAAGTGGTTGGGCATCGCGCGAAGTCAGGTGGACGAGGAGTCTCCGCACCGCCTGATTGCCATCCTCACCGACGGCAGAATCGACGAAGAACACGAGCCGGGGTGAGCGAGATCGCCAGGATTCTCATCGGTCGGACTTGATCATTTCCGTGTACAGCGCCCTGAGGGTTCGGAGGGTGGCTTCCACGTCGGCGGTGGGAATGGCGCCGAAGCCGACGGACTCGGACCGCTCGATGAGAGTCTTTGCCCTGGTAAGCAATTCACGTCCTTCGGGAGTGAGTGCGAGTGTGTTCTGTCGGCGGGACCGCGGAGAAACCGTGACCTGGATCCAGCCGGCGCGCCGAGCGATATCGATTTGCCTGCTGACCGCACTCTTCGCCAGGCCGAGTCGCTCGGCCAGTAGTTGTTGCGAAGGTACCTCGGTGCCCATGTCGAAGAGCCGCAGCAAGGTGAACTGACTGAGGCTGATCCCCAGCTCGCGGCGAAACATAGCGTCGCCTCGTTTGTCGATGAGAGCGACGACCTGATGGATATAGAAGCCGAACTCGCTGTAGAAGTCGCTGGAACTGGGCATGCGCGAGCCTAACATGTATGTTCTAATAAGAACGGTTCACATGTGAACTGTTCTCGTAAGGACATAGCAATGGATACACCCCCGGCAATGCGTAGGGCGTCTCACGGAAAGCTGTCGCTTGCCTACGAGGTCATCGGACCGGACCACGGACGGCCGTTACTGCTTCTCATGGGGGTGGGGGCGCAGATGCTCACCTGGCACGACGACTTCTGTTGGGCGTTGGCGCGGTCCGGGTTCCAGGTCGTGCGAATGGACAACCGGGATGCCGGGCTCTCTACGCACCTCAGTGAACTGGGTGAGCCGAAGGTCGTGGATATGATCCTGCGCCCCAAGCGCGCTGCGCGCTATTCCTTGACGGACATGGCCGCGGATGCGTTCGCGGTGTGCGATGCGATGGGGTGGGACAACCTGAACGTCGTCGGCGGGTCCATGGGCGGAATGATCGCGCAGACGATGGCGATCGAACGCCCGCGGCGAGTGCGCTCGTTGACTTCGATCATGTCCTCGCCATCGGCACGCATCGGGCGCGCCTCCGTCCGCACGAGCGTGAAAGTCGCGGGATTGCTGCAGCAGCAGGTGCATTCGCCCGAGGAGGCGGGTCGTCAACTCGTGGAGATGTACAAGATGATCGGTACCTCACCGTCGGTCTACCCACTCGACGCAGACTGGCTCCACGAGGTCGGCGCCCGCAGTTACGCGCGTGCGTACGACCCGGCCGGCAAATTGCGGCAGCAAGCCGCGATGCTGGCGGCGCCAAATCGCACTGCGGCCCTTCGGAAGCTGCGCGTGCCGACCCTGGTGATGCACGGGTCCGCGGATGTCATGATCCGCCCGTCGGGTGGTAGGGCCACCGCCGATGCGGTTCCGGACTCGAGGCTCGTCATGCTGCCGGATGTTGGGCACGGTGCGTTTCCGCGCGAGGTCTGGCCCACCATGATCGAGGAGATCACCGCTATCAGCGTCTGAATTGCCACAGTTCCGACCGGCAAGTAGACCACCGCAATCACCTTTGCTCAGGAGCCGTCATGGCTACACTCAACACATACATCTGTCTCGGTAACGCCATTGACGAAGCCGCGAAGTTCTACACGGCGGTCGTCCCGGGCTCGCGGATAATCGACATCGTGCGCAAACCTGGCGGGGAGGCGTTGGTTGCGAATCTCGAACTAGCGGGTCGTGCCGTCACTCTTGTCAGTGGACGACCAAGCGATTGCTGTACCAATGGTGTGTCATTCCAATTGATGGTTGACAGTCAAGAGGAAATTGATCTTGTGTGAGACGCGCTCAGCGAGGGTGGGCAGACTGCGTCTTGTGGTTGGCTGACCGACCGTTTCGGAGTGCATTGGCAAGTGGCTCCATCCATTTTGGCTACTCTGATGTGCGGTGAACCGTCAAGGACACTGGCGGCCGGTATCGCGTCGCAGAGAATGAGAAAACTTGATATCAGGGCACTTCGTGATGCATACGATCGGGGTTGACCTGCAGTACATCCGCCCCTCGCTGGATGTCCACGATCAATGTTGTAGTCGGTACCCGATCCGCCGCGGCCTCCTCTCCTCGGACGTACTGCGTGCGATGTTGAAGGTGCCACCAACCATGGGAACGTTCGGCGGGCGCCTGCCCGATACATTTCGAGCTGGCAGGGCCGAAAAACCCGAAGCCATTATGGTCTCCCAGTCGCTCGAAAGGCACGCAATGCGCACCTTGGCATGGATGCTGCTGCGGCAGTTGGCAATTGTGGTTGCAGTATCGAGCGCCTCGTTGGCGCCCGCCTTTGCTGAGCCTCAGGAGAATCCCGAGGAGGTACCGTCGCTCGGAGTCGATCGTGGCCCATCCGTAGGCAAGAGTTCGACGTGTCCCTCCGGGTATTTTTGTCTGTTCGAGGACGCCAACTATGGGGGGACATCGTTCCTTTTTCCTACCTCGAGTCCTGCGGGTAAGTGCCAGAAGTTCAGCACTGGGTTTGGCAACAGAGCCACATCGTGGTGGAACAACACCTCTCGCGAGCTCTGGGTCTATGTTGGCGCGAACTGTGAATCCTCCGGACTTTTTGTCAAGCAATTGGTCAGGCCAGGGGAGAAGGTCGCAACGCTGGACACTCCGACGTTCAGATTCTTGGACAATCAGATCGAGTCTCTGAGCTTCAAATAGAAGCGCCGGGCGCCTGTGCACCACCACTCATGGCGCGACGCTGCCCAGCTTGATCATCGCCCTAGGAGTAACCGTGTCGAGCACAACCGCGTGTGAACGGGAGGGTTTCACAGGTAAGCGATGGCAGGAATCGGGCTCCTGCCGGGGTATGGATTCGTCGGTGTTCTTTCATCCGGACGGGGAGCGCGGAAGTGCCCGTTCGTCTCGGGTGCGGCGTGCCAAGCAAATCTGTCGAGCGTGTCAGGTGCTGGAACTTTGCCGGTCATACGCTCTGACGGTTGGCGAGCCGTATGGGATTTGGGGAGGGTTGTCCGAACGGGAACGTCGTACGCTTCGGCAACAGAGATCCGGAATCGGGCAGTCGGCCAAGCTCTCTCGGAAGCTCGACGTCGCTTGAGCCGACACGCGTAAACGACCGCGCCTCACTTGCCATGCTGGCTGGGCCGGCGAAGGATTCAAGCTCCGGGCCGGTCGGTCGACAACGGGCGCCAGTGCAAATGCGTGAACTGGCGGTTTCGGGCGAACGCCGAACCGACGACGCCGCGCTGCGAGCGGCGACGCATCGCGGTCAGCAACTGCCAACGGACCCGGTGCATCTCGGCTGAGGTGAAGGAAAGCCGTGCCAGAGATGGGGCGGATCGGTTTGAGGACGCCCTATCCACGGCGGTAGCAATGGCCTTGTCAGCGGTGCCGGGGGGATCCGATACATGGCACCCGGATTGCCAACCACCGGCGCGACCGTAGTCTCAATAGCCGTGTCGATCTGGAAATCTTCCGCTGCCGCGACAGGAACGTCCACCGCCAGGGGCGACACCGCGAACGCGAGCGGCAAGATCGCTCGAAGTATGAATCTTCCTGCACAGTATCGGTCAAGCATGGGGCATCCTCCTCTACTCGGTCACGTCCGGTGTGACCGGTCGCGTATGCGGCGAATGTTATGCCCGAGCACGCACCCGCTTCGCTGATCGAATTACCCACGGTGAGAAGAACCTCGGCCAGTACTTGAAAGCCTTGGCGCACATGAGCCGTCCGGTCGGCGTGCAAGTTCGCCAGATCCCACACCGTCGCGTCCGTACGGCGAATTGGTTATTGAAGAATCCACCGGCGTGTGGGGTAGTCACATGAAGATGGAGTCGGCTATCAGGTCGGCCAGGCGTCCCGGCGGCGCATCGTGACTTCGTGCTTCCGCAGTCGCGGCGGCGGCAAGCATCGAGATGACATCCGGCGTGGTCAGGTCTTCGCGAAGTCGACCGGCGTCGCGTGCACGGTCGACGAGTTCATCGAGCGTCGCGAGATAGCGCTGCCTGACGGCAGCATCGATGTCGACGTGCTGGTCGACAGCGGTGACGAGTTCGCACAGGGCGACGTTCTGGCGTATCTGCCGCACTGCCAAACGCCAGAACTCGACGATGCGGGTGCCTGGCGGATCGTCGGGCAAAGCGGGCACGAGGTCGAGTAGCTGGGCCAACCGGGCGGAGATCACAGCCGCGTAGAGGGATTCTTTTGTAGGGAAGTGCCGGTAGACAGTTCCGGCGCCGACACCTGCTCGAGCGGCAATGTCGAGCAAGCCTGCGCTCTTGCCTTCTTCAGCGAAGAGCTGTTCGGCAATGGCGAGCACGCGCTGGCGGTTGCGGAGCGCGTCGGCTCGCGGCCCCTTCGTAGTCGGCATCGGACCTTCCTCTGTAAACGGGTTCTGGATTCCGTATCGTCTGACGGATCCGGGTTCTTCAACCCGGACAATAAGGCTCACCACGCTCAGGAGTCGTCATGTCCGAAATGATCACGGTGTTTGCAGCGTCAGGCCGGCAAGGCAGTGCGACAGTGTCCGCTCTGCTCGCGTCCGGGTGTCCAGTGCGGGCGGTGGTGCGAGACCCACGAAAGGCTGCCGCTTTGCGTTTGGCCGACAAGGGCGCGGACGTCGTCCCGGGTTCGTTCGACGACAAGGATGCTGTCGGTCGGGCGTTGCACGGGGCCACCGGTCTGTACCTCTACCAGCCAGGTTTCGTGTCCTCGCAGGCTACTCCGGGTACCGGTCCCAACGACGAGCTGCGCCGCGGGCGAGCGATCATCGACGCCGCCGTGCGGGCCGGCGTCGGACACATCGTCTATTCCTCGGCTCTGAGCGCCGACCGGCCCGACACGAGCCCACTGCTACATCCCAAACCGAACTCGAGCAGTACCTACGTGGCACCCAAGTACCCGCCACAATCCTGCGCCCGGTCGGGTTCATGGAAAATTACCTCGGTGCCTTCCGCGGACTGCGCCCCGACGGTGTGCTCGTCTCTACAACCCCTCCGAACGTGGTCGAGCAGCTCATTGCGGTGGCCGACATCGGGTCGTTCGCCGCGTGCGCGTTCACAGATCCCGAGGGCTGGGTGGGTCGTGAGATGGAAATCGCAGGTGACGAACTGACTACGCCTCAGATCGCGGGCTATATCGCGGCGGCGACCGGCAAGGCAGTCCGATATCAGCAGATCTCGTTGGACGAGGTCAGGGCATCGAACCCGCAACGGGCAGCTGCGCTTGCACGCATGTTCGACAATGCCGATTGGCCTACGGCCGACCTGGTGAAATGCCGTGCCGCCAACCCCGCGCTGGTCGGATTCGGCACTTGGCTCGGCACACCCCACGTGGCTGAGGCATTGAGCATCTACCTGTCCGGCGCCGCAGATGAGCATGGCCCGTCCGTCACTGCGTAGCAAGGAAGTGGACTACTTGCGATGGAGCCCGAGGATCAAGCCAGGACGTGCGCACGACTTGCAGGTGCTTGTCGGCCGTTGTCGATGCGCATACTGGGTGGCGCTGCAGATCTCCAGGTCCCGTTGATCAAGGATCGGCTGCTGTCGACATGAGTCGCCGAACCACAGTCGTTGTATAGCGTGGTGTTTCGTGTCGACCCGGCCTTGGGGGAGGCGAGCCGGTCGAGTCCTGCCATGATTGACCGCTGTTCCAGTTGGAAGACTGTTCGCCCTCACCGTGGTGGGGCACCGAGAGGACTGTTCATGGCCCGCAGGGTTGTAGTGACCGTTATCGACGACTTTGACGGAACCTCCAAGGCGGAGGAGACGCTGTCCTTCGCGCTTGACGGCATGCAGTATGAGATCGACCTTTCCGCGACAAACGCCGGCAAGTTGCGTGCAGCGTTCGAGAGCTGGACGGTCAAGGCACGTCGAGTAGGTAGGGTTAAGGGAGTGAAGAGTGCCAAGTCGCGCGATACTGGTGCACGAGAGCAGAGTTCGGCGATGCGGGCCTGGGCGCGTCAGAACGGATACGAGGTATCCAACCGCGGCAGGATCCAGGCTGACGTCGTGTCGGCGTACCGGAAGGCACATCAAAGTGCGGAGCCGGCCTGAAAGCTCGCCTCACGCTTTGTAGGTAAGCATCTGATATGCACAGTGGCGGGTGGGCTGTCCGGTAGCCCACCCGCCACTCCCTATTTCGACATGCCGCGTCGGGTGTGACAAGGTGACGCGGACGTCGTGCCATAGACGCGCTCGAATCAATTGGGCGGCAACGTGTTTCACTGTAGTGCATCCGTACTGCTGCGGGTGATCTCGACGGAGTCCAGGTCTTGAACCCGACGATGAGATGTCGAGTACACGTGCACAGCTTCGTCTCTCACGTAGATGCGGTCACGTGCCGTAGCCGATGATGTCCCGGCAACCAGGAGCCCAGCATGGCTACGGTCAACACCTACGTTTGGTTCGACAACACAGCCGAAGAGGCCGCGAAATTCTACGCCGCGGTCATTCCTGGATCGCGAGTCGTCGACGTTGCCCATTATCCGTACGGAGCCGCGTTCACTACCAGCCTCGAGCTTGCGGGCCATGCAGTCACGTTCGTGAATGGCGGCCCTGGCCACCCTTCGACCGACAGTGTGTCGTTGTGTTTGCTGGTTGAAACTCAAGAAGAGATCGATCTCGTCTGGGATGCGCTGACCGAGGGCGGCACCGCTGGTCCTGGCGGATGGTTGACCGACCGCTTTGGAGTGAGTTGGCAGGTGGCGCCTACCATCCTGCCCCTCCTCATGAGCGCCGAGGATCCCGCCAAGACCCTGGCCGTCGGCTTGGCAGTTCAGGCGATGACCAAGCTGGACATCAAGATGCTTCGCCTCGCATACGATCGGGGTTGAGAGACCGGCAATGTGATTGTCATGAGCCCATCCTGCTGAGGAGACTGCTACCTGCCGCACGATCACGGTAGCCGCCCGGCGTGGGGAGGCCGCAACAGCGCAGTGATCGGCATGATTCGCTCGCCTACCGACCGCTGACGCCAGTCCGCAGTCTCGGCCGCGCTGCTGCTTTCCGACGAGCGCAGGTGCCGGTAGCTGCCCCGAAAGTTGGCAACCCGAGAACGTTGACGCTTGGGGTGTCGAGATTTGGTTGGCGGCGTCGTCTACCTCGACAAGAGCGCCTTGCACCCTGTCAACCCGGGAATTCAGGTGCGACGTCGCTGACCTGGCGCTGCCATGGCGACTTTTTCGATGACTCCACTGACGCGGTAAGCGGACTGTGGAGAAGGTTCAACGAAGTCAGTACGCGGGGCGAACGCCGCGACGATGAAGATCGATCACGGGAGACCCTGCCGGCGTGCGCGGTGCACCTGGCGGCGCGGGATTCCTCGGCGCGGCCAACACCGTTCCGGCCAATCCGATCGCGAGACCGGCGATCGTCAGCGGGTGCAGCGGCTGATCGATCACCAGCCAGGCCATCACCGCCGTCACCGCCGGGATGACGAAGAACATCCGGCTGACCCGGGTGGCGTCCCAGCGCTGGAGCATGGTGTTGAGCAGCAGGAACGCGCCCATCGAGTTCACCAGCACCATCCAGATCAGCGATCCGGTGAAGCGGCCCGGATCCGAGACGTGAAAGTCGCCGCCCGCCAGCACCATCAGGCCCGCGAACGGCGCGGCCACGGCCATGTGCACGGCGGTCCCTGCCCGGGGGTCGATCTTCGGGGTGAAGTGCTTCTGATAGACGGTGCCCAGGCCGAGGCCGAGCAGTCCCACCACGCACAGCAGCAGTCCGGTCGGTGAGAACGACGACTGGTCCAGGACCGCCAAACCGACTCCGAGACCGCCGATTCCGAAGCCCAGCCACTGCACCCCGCTCACCCGCTCGCCGAGCACGCCCGCGAAGACCGCGATCAGCACCGGGCTCAAACCCTGCACCAGGGAGATGACCGCGGCGGTGACGTGTTCGCCCATCGCGCTGTAGAAGCCGCCGAACTGGACCATCTGCATCAGCAGACCGGCGACCATCGTGTGCGCGAGCACGCGCCCCCGCGGCCAGGTCGCGCCCGTGACCAGGGCCAGCGCGATCAGCAGGACGCCGGCGATGGCGAAGCGGCCGAACAGCACCAGCATCGGCGGGGCCGCACCGACGCCGATGACACCCGCGATGAAGGCACTGCTCCACATGAAGATCAACGCGGGCGGTCCCGCGACCTCCAGCAGCCGGTTGTTCATCGGATCCCCTCTCCCGCGCTAACCACCTTGAACGGTTACTACCGTGGCACCGCGCTCACTAACCTGTCAAGGGGGTTACTATGTGAAGGTGTCCTCATTCGACGATCCGCACTTCTTCGTCAGCGGCAATCTGGCGCTGAACTTCATCGGCACCTTGATCGGCCGCCGTGACGAACGGCGCGACATGGTGAGAACACCTGCGGCACTGGCAGACTGGATCCGGGCGTCCGGCCTGCTGGACAGCGCGCCGGAGTGCGACGACGCCACCGTGCGCGCGGCCGTGGAGCTGCGTGAAGCGGCCTACCGCCTGGCGCGGGCCGTCATGTCGGGAGAGGCGCTCGTCGACGCCGACCGCCGGCGGATCAATACCGTTGCCCGCGGGCCGATTCCGGACACCGCGTTGCGCCCGGACGGCACCGTGCAGCGCACCGGCGACGCGGCCCGGGCGCTGGCCGCCGTCGCGCGCTCGGCCGTCGAACTGTTCGGCGATCCCGAGCGGGGCCGGATCAAGGAGTGCGGCCGCGAAGGTTGCACCCGCCTGTACCTCGACACTTCTCGCGGCGCTGCCCGCCGGTGGTGCGATATGGCCGTCTGCGGCAACCGCGCCAAGAGCGCGGCTTTCCGGGCGAGGCACGCCGAACTGTCCTGATCGCGCCGGCTCGGAGCCCATGGGCCGGCCCGCATTCACGGTGCCGCGGAACGTGGTTCGAGTCGCATCGCCGAGGAGGACTCCGGCGGAGTAGCACGCCTGTTTCCCACGCGAAATGCGATGACCTGCGACGGAAGTGGTGCGCATCGAAATTGCATCGACTGCGGTAGCATCGTCGGCGACGTACTGGAACGAGCCGGGGGCGGGGTCATCCCGTCCCGGGAATCAATCGTTTGCCTCGGCGTGGTCCGTCCGGACGACGGTCACCGCCACAGCATGAATTGACCGGCGGAGGAGTCTCGGCATGGCTCGATATCTCGTGGCGGCGAGCCCGATCCCGGGACACGTCGCGCCCATGCTGACCGTGGCCGCGGACCTGGCCCGCCGCGGACACGAGGTGCGGTTCCTGACCGGTTCGCGGTTCGCGGAATCAGTTGCGGCACAGGGGATCTCCTGTGCCGAACTGCCGGAGAGCACGGCGGTGCCCGCGCCGGACGCGGCGCGAGGTCCCACCCGGGGTCTGATAAGCAAATGGCGCACCGGCAGAGCGGAACTGCGCACGGCAATGCTCGACCCGATCGCCGGACAGTTCCGGGCGTTGAGCGCCGAGCTGGCACGGACGACCGTCGACGCGGTGCTCGCCGACGTGATGTTCACGGGCGTCGTCCCGCTGCTGCTCGCGCCGCGGCCGCGCCCGGCGGTGGTCGCCTGCGGCGTGGTCCCGCTGATGCTCTCGAGCGCCGATACGCCGCCGTTCGGCATGGGCTGGCAGCCCCGCCCGGGCCGCGACTACACGGCGATGAACCGATTCGTGCACCGGATCCTGTTCCGCGGCAACCAGCGCCGGCTCGATACCGCCTTCGCCGCGCTCGGGCTGGGACCAGCACCCGGCTACCTGCTGGACTGGCCCCTGCTGGCGGACCGGCTGCTGCAGTTCACCGTCCCCGCGTTCGAGTATCCGCGCGGCGACCTGCCCGAATCGGTGGTGTTCACCGGCCCGATCCCGGCACCGCCCGCCGCTGGCTCCGGCCCGCCGGAGTGGTGGGGCGAGCTGGCCACCGCGCGCACGGTCGTTCACGTGACCCAGGGGACCTGGAACAACGGCGACCTCGGCCAGTTGATCGCGCCGACGCTGACGGCGCTGCGGGATCGCACCGACTTCCTCGTCGTGGCGAGCACGGCGGGATCACCGCTGCCGGACCTGCCGATCCCGGCCAACGCCCGCATCGCCGATTTCGTGCCCTACGGCCACCTGCTGCCCCGGGTGGACGTGATGATCACCAACGGTGGTTACGGCGGTGTGCAGCAGGCGCTTCGCCGCGGCGTGCCCGTGATCGTGGCGGGGGAGACCGCCGACAAACCGGAGGTCGCCGCACGGGTCGCGTACACCGGCACTGGAATCGATCTGCGCACCGCCCGCCCCACGCCCGCCGCGATCGCAGCCGCGGTCGACCGGATCCTGGGCACACCCGACTTTCGTTCCGCGGCAGCACGACTAGGGAGCGATATGAGCAAAACAGCACCGCTGGAAGTGATTTCGAACGAACTGGCCGAACTGCACCGCGGTTCGCCCGCGGCCGCCGCGCCCGCCCGGAACGGCCTGCCCCGATGAGCGCCGTATCCTTCGACCCCGCGCGGACCCCGCTCGATCCGGCAGCGCCGGACCTGGCCGCCGGCTTCGAGAACTGGCACAGCGACACCCGGACCCGGGTGCTCGCCGAACTCGCCGACTTCCTGCGCCAGGCCCGCGTGAAAGAACTGCCGGACGTCGGGGTGGACGAGGTGCTCGCCCAGTACGCCATCGGCGGAAAATGCCTGCGTTCGGGATTCATGTACCTCGGCTGGCTCTGCGCCGGTGCGCCCGACGCCGCCGCGGTGCGCGCCGCGGCCAGTCTGGAACTGCTGCACGCGTTCGCACTACTGCAGGACGACGTCATGGACGACGCCGTGCTGCGCCGCGGCTCCGACGCGGCGCACGTCCGGCTCAACGCCCGATTCGGCGGGCGAGCCGGTGCGGTACCGGGTTTCGGAACCTCTGCCGCGACACTGCTCGGGGACATGTGCCTGGTCTGGTCCGAGCAGATGTTGCGCGAGAGCGGCGTCGGAACCGACGCGCTCGCGCGACTGTGGCCGCGCTACGACGCCATGCGCATCGAACTGGCAGTGGGACAGTTCGCGGATCTGGCCAACGACGTGCGCGAACGCCCGAGCCTGGACACCGTGCTCGGCATAGCGCGCGCCAAGTCCGGCAACTACACGGTGCGCCGCCCGCTGGAACTGGGCGCGGCCCTCGCCGGCGCGAGCGAATCGATGCTCACCTGCCTCGGCGACTACGGAACCCGGATCGGCGAGGCCTTCCAGCTGCGTGACGACCTGCTCGGGATCTTCGGCGCCGACTCGGTCACCGGCAAACCGCAGGACAGTGACCTGGGCCAGCACAAGGCCACCAGCGTCGTGGTCGCGGCGCTCGAGCTGGCCCGGGGTAGCGCCCACCGCGAACTCGCGGATCTGGTGGACCGCCCCGAACTCGACGCCGCCGCCATCGCCCGCTGCCGGACCTTGATCGCGGCCTCGGGTGCGCCCGAACAGATCGAGGACATGATCGCCGAGCGCGTCCGCGACGCCGGGCGCGCACTGCGGGACTGCGCGCTCGGCCCGGATCAGCATGTGGCACTGGAACAGATGGCGCTGCAATGCAGCGCACGGCAGTTGTGAGGAGAGGGGACGCGATGCGCACGGTCACCGGACGCAGCGACCATGTCGTGGTGGTGGGAGCGGGCCTGGCGGGCCTGTCCACCGCGATCCATCTGGCCGGGCGCGGCCGCACGGTGACCGTGGTCGAACGGGAACCGGCGCCGGGCGGGCGCATGGGCAGGCTGGACCTGAACGGCTACCGCATCGACACCGGCCCGACCGTGCTGACGATGCCCGGGCTGATCGAGGAACTCTTCGCCGCGGTGGGGGAGAGCATGGCCGATCGCCTGACTCTCACGCCGGTCGACCCCGCCTACCGGGCGCGCTTCGCCGACGGGCGCACCCTGGACGTGCACAGTGACGAGGAACGGATGGCCGCCGCCATCACCGACTTCGCCGGCGCCGGCCAGGCCGCGGGTTACCGCGCACTGCGGGACTGGCTGACCCGGCTGTACGCGACCGAATTCGATCGATTCGTGGCCGCGAACTTCGATTCACCACTGTCGATGTCGCTGCCGGCGCTGGCGGGACTGACGGCCCTGGGCGGATTCCGGCGCTGGGATCGCAAGGTCGCCGAGTTCATCACCGACCCGATCCTGCGGCGCGTGTTCACCTTTCAGTCGCTCTACGCCGGGGTCGCACCCGATCGGGCGCTGGCCGCCTATGCGGTGATCGCCTACATGGACACCATGTCCGGGGTCTACTTCCCGCGGGGCGGCATGCGGGCGGTGCCCGACGCGCTCGCGGCCGCGGCCGAAGCCGCCGGGGTGAGGTTCCGATTCAGATCCAGCGTGACCGAACTCGAGCGCACGGCCGGGCGCGTGGTCGCCGTGCACACCGATCAGGGCGAGCGAATCGCCTGCGACGCGGTCGTTCTGACGACCGAACGCCACCGCTCCTACGAACTGCTCGCTCATCGCTCGCGCCGCCCCCTCGCCGTGCGCCCCGCCCCGTCCGCGCTGGTGCTGCACGTGGCGTGCGAGCGGAACCCGCGAATTCCCCATCACAGCCTGCTGTTCGGCGACGCGTGGCACAGCGCGTTCGCCGAGATCATCGAGCAGGGCAGGGTGATGTCCGATCCCTCGCTGCTCGTCACCCGGCCGACCGCGGGCGATCCGAGCCTGGCTCCCGCCGGTCGCGATCTGCTCTACGTGCTGGCCCCGGTGCCCAATCTCACTCGGGGACACATCGATTGGGAGCGCGAGCGCGACGAGTACGCGACGGAGATCCTCGACCTGGCCCGCGCGAGACTCGACACCGACCTGCGCGAGGTCGAGGTGCTCGACGTGGTCACCCCCGCCGACTGGGCCCGGCGGGACATGCTGGCGGGCAGCCCGTTCGCGCTGGCGCACACCTTCTCCCAGACCGGTCCGTTCCGGCCCGCCAACATGATTCGCGGTATCGAGAATGTCGTGCTCGCGGGCGGGTCGACGGTACCCGGGGTGGGAATCCCGCCGGTCCTGATCTCCGGGCGGCTGGCCGCCGACCGGGTCACAGGTCAGCGCGAGCGCAGCACCGTCACCACGGGTGACGCCGGCGTCGGGCTGCGCAAATGACGCGCGCCGAGCTCGACGCCGCGGGGATCACCGAACCCGGCCTGCGCGAGTCGTATTCGCGCTGCCGCGAACTCAACGCCGCCCACGGCAAGACCTTCTTCCTCGCGACCCGGCTGCTCGCGCCGGACCAGCGCCCCGCCGTGCACGCCCTGTACGGCTTCGCCCGGCGGGCCGACGACATTCTGGATGAATTCGACCCGGCGCTGACCGCGGCCGACCGGGCGAGCCGCCTGGACACCCTCGCCGGGCAGTTCGGCTCGGCCGACGCCGGGGGTGATCCGGTGCTGGCCGCCGTCCTGCACACCGCGCGGGCCTACCGGATTCCCGGCGACCTGTTCGACGCGTTCCTGACCTCGATGCGCATGGACCTCACGATTACCGACTACCCGGATCGCGCCGCCCTGGACACCTACGTCTACGGCTCCGCGGAGGTCATCGGCATGCAGCTGCTGCCGATACTGGGAACCGTGGAGTCCGTCGAGGCGGCCGCACCGTACGCGGCCGCACTCGGAAAAGCGTTCCAGCTCACCAACTTCCTGCGCGATGTCGACGAGGACCTCGCCCGCGATCGCGTCTACCTGCCCGCCGACGAACTCGCCGCGCACGGCGTGGACCGCGAACTGCTGCTGTGGTGCCGGAGCCGGGGCCGGGTGGACCCGAAGGTCCGGGCCGCGCTCGCCGAACAGCTCGCCATCACCCGCGGCATCTACGCGCACGCCCGGCACGGCACCGAACTGCTCGCCCCGCGCTCACGGCCCTGCGTCGACACCGCCGCGGTGCTGTACGGGGAGATCCTCGATCGCATCGAGGCCGCGGACTTCGAAGTGTTCGGCCGCCGCGCGCGGGTCGGCACCGGTCGCCGGTTACGGGTCGGGACAGCGGGTTTCGTACGCGCGTGGCGTGCGCGCCGCGTGGACGGCCCCCACGCGGCGCCGGGCGTCCGGGCGCCGTCGATCGAGACGGGCGAGCCGGGGGAGCGGAGGTGAGGTCGTGGAGCACTGGCACTACCTGCTGATCCTGCTGGGCTGCCTGGTCATCACCGCCCCGCTGGAGTTCCTCGGTCCCGGCGTCTACCGGCGGCCGCGGCTGCTGCTCGCGGCACTGTGGCCCGCCGCGGCGCTGTTCGTGGTCTGGGATCTGATCGCCATCGCCGCGGGGGTGTGGAGTTTCAACTCCCGATTCACCCTGGGGGTGCGGCTGCCCGGATCGATGCCGCTCGAGGAACTGCTGTTCTTCGTGGTGGTGCCGGTGTGCGGTCTGCTCACCTTCGTCGCGGTCGAACACCTGCTCGGGGTAGCGCGTCGCCGGCTCGGCAGCGCCGACAAGGCGACGCGGCGATGAACCTCACCGGAGTGGGATATACGCTTCCGGCGATCATCGCCGTCGTGGTCGTATGCCTGATCGAGTCGAAGCTGCTGCACACCGGTCTGTTCCGGCGCCCGGCGTACTGGATCACCATGGTGATCGTCTTCAGCTTTCAGATCCTGGTCGACGGCCTGCTCACCGCGGGACCGACCCCGATCGTGGTGTACAACCCGGATCACATTCTCGGACTTCGATTCCCGTGGGACATCCCGGTGGAGGACTACTTGTTCGGATTCGCCCTGGTCACCTCGTGCCTGCTCGGCTGGGAACGCGCGCGACAGCGCGGGATCGGCGAGCAGCGATGACCGTGCCGCACGATGGACTCGGGCGCGATCGCCGTCGCGTCCGCTACCCGGCCGCCCCGGGCCACCGCGACCTCACCGAACTCGGACCCGCGCCCCGGGTGGCCGTCGTCGGCGCCGGGATCGCCGGGCTGGCCGCCGCGACCGGGCTGGCCGAACGCGGGTGCACCGTCGAGGTCATCGAACGCGAGCGGTATCTGGGCGGGCGGGTCGGCGCGTGGAACGAGCGCCTGCCCGACGGCACCGAGGTCGCCATGAACCGCGGCTTCCACGCGTTCTTCGCCCAGTACTACAACCTGCGAAAACTGCTGGGGCGCAGCGATCCCGGCCTCGATCGCCTGCGCAGGCTCGACGACTACCCGCTGGTCGACGCCCACGGCCGCCGCGACACCTTCCGCGGCCTGCCGCGCACACCACCGTGGAACGCACTGGCGTTCGCGCTGCGCAGCCCGACCTTCCGGGTGCGTGATCTGATCCGGATGGACCCGCGCGCGGCCGCACCGCTGGCCGCGGTCTCGGTGCCGGGCATCTACGAATGGATCGATCACCTCGACGCCGACACGTTCCTGCGCGAGATCAACTTTCCCGAATCTGCCCGGCATCTGGCGTTCGAGGTGTTCTCGCGCAGCTTCTTCATCGAACCCCGGCGCATGTCCGCCGCCGAGCTGGCGGCGATGTTCCACATCTACTTCCTCGGCTCGAGCGAGGGGCTGGTGTTCGACGTCGCGCGGGACAACTTCGACGTCAGCCTGTGGACGCCGCTCGAGCGGTACCTCATCGGGCCGGCCAGTGCGCAGCGGCCGGGCACGGTCCGATTCACCCGGGGTGTTGGCGTCGAGCGCGTCGAGTGCGAGGGTGCGGGCTTCCGGCTGACCGACGACTCGGGTGCGACCTCGAGCGTCGACGCCCTCGTGCTGGCGACCGACAACACCGGCCTGCGCCGCCTCGTCGAATCGTCGCCGGAGCTGGGCGACGCCGATTGGCGCGCGCGGGTGGCGGGCACCGCCGTCGCCCCCGCGTTCGCGGTGCAGCGGCTCTGGCTGGACCGGCCGGTGCGTGCGGACCGCACCTGTTTCCTGGGCACCGGCGGGCTGGACCCACTCGACAACATCAGCGTGGTCGACCGCTACGAGAAGCAGGCCGCGCAGTGGGCGGCGGCCACCGGGGGCAGCGTCGTGGAACTGCACGCCTATGCCGTGGCCGAGACGGTCCCGGAACCGCGGGAACGCGCCGCGATCCGCGACCGGCTGCTGGCGCGGCTGCACGCGATGTATCCGGAGACAGCCGCGGCGACCATCGTGGGGGAGTCCATGCTGTGGCGGCAGGATTGCCCGCGCTTCTCCCCGGGCGATTTCGCACCCCGCCCCGGGGTACAAACTCCGCACCCGCGCCTGATGCTGGCCGGCGACGGCATTCGCGCCGATCTGCCGGTCGCCCTGATGGAACGGGCCGCGACCACCGGCTGGATGGCGGCCAACGCGCTGTTGCGCGAGTGGGGCGCGGCCGGGCACACCCTGCATTCGGTTCCCGCGCAGGGACGTTCGACGTTCCTGCGAACCCTCGCGACCCGCGAAAGGCAAGCCCGATGAGCATTCGCAGCGCACTCGTCAACTGGCCCGACAGGTCGCCGCTGCAACGGTTCGCACCCGAGAAGTGGGCGCGGCAGCAGCCCACCTACGAGGACGCGGATCCCGGGGTGATCACCGCGGCGCTGCGCTGGTCCCAGCAGCGCCCGTCCGGGAACTGGTACGCCGTCGCCGCGGCCTCCGCGATCGGCCGCGATCGCCCGTTCGGGGCGAAGGTCGGCGGCAAAGAGGTGGTGCTGTGGCGCGACGACGCGGGCGCCCTGCACGCCGGACCCGGTGCGTGCCCGCATCTGGGGGCCGCGCTGGCCACCGCCGAGGTCGAGAACGACGCCCTGATCTGCCGGTGGCACGGACTGCGGGTCGGGCCCGGCGAGGACGCGTCGCGATGGTGTCCCTACCCGGCTCACGATGACGGCGTATTGGCTTGGGTGCGTATGGATTCCGTCGGCGGGGAAGAGCCGACGGACGCGCCGATCCTGGGCGAGCGCCCCGCCGACACCCGGGTGCACGCGGTGACCCGGCTGATCGGGGTGTGCGAGCCCCGCGACATCATCGCCAACCGGCTCGACCCGTGG
The DNA here is from genome assembly GCF_040614455.1 of Nocardia sp. NPDC005978. Lineage (NCBI taxonomy): Bacteria > Bacillati > Actinomycetota > Actinomycetes > Mycobacteriales > Nocardiaceae > Nocardia > Nocardia sp. NPDC005978. Next base: position 555 of record NZ_JBEXUS010000030.1, on the reverse strand, counting down.
CACGGGTCCTGGTTCCACCCCTATTCCTTTGCGCGACTGGAGGTCACCTCGACGCCACCCCGCGACGGGATCACCGAGGAGAATCATCGGTTCGTCCTGGCGGTGACTTTCCGGGTGACGCGCCGGCTCGGGGTGCCGGTGCAGGCGGAGTTCACCTGCCCGGATCCGCGCACGATCGTGATGCGCATCGTCGCGGGGGAGGGGCAGGGGAGCGTGGTCGAAACCCACGCCACCCCACTGGGTTCCGGGCCGGACGGGCGGGCTCGCACGGCCGTCGTGGAAACGACCATCGCGACCTCCGAGCGACCCGGATTCCAGTACGCGCGACGGGCACTGCCGTTGCTGCGGCCGATGATGAACCACACGGCGAATCGGTTGTGGCGCGACGATCTCGTCTACGCCGAACGCCGGTACGCGTTGCGCACACATCAGACATAGAGCGCGCACGGAACGGCCGTGGGGTGGGGGGGGCCCAGACCACGCCGCCCCCCGGGGGGAATAGCCCCCCCGGGAAAAAGGGGAGAGGGGGGGGTGGGGGATGAGGGTGGGGGGGTT